>SSHC01000017.1 GCA_008017265.1 Aeromicrobium sp. | reverse complement strand
TTGGGCCAAGCAGCCGTATATTCATCAGCCGTTTCGACCGGGTCGAGGCCTTGCTTGCGCAATTGCGCATCAGCCAGAAACTCGACATTGCCACCTAGCATGATGTCGGTACCGCGACCGGCCATGTTCGTGGCAACCGTCACAGCGCCCTTGTGACCAGCCATCGCCACGATCGCGGCTTCACGCTCGTGATGCTTAGCGTTGAGCACTTCGTGTGGGATACGAGCTTTCTTCAACTCTTTCGAAATGCGTTCGGATTTCTCGACGCTGGTGGTACCAACGAGAACTGGCTGCCCCGTCTGGTGCCGTTCCACGATGTCATCAATGATCGCCGCGATCTTGACGTCTTCGTTGCGGTAAATCAGATCCGCTTCATCAACACGGGCAACTGGACGGTTAGTGCGAATTGGCACCACACCGAGTTTGTAGATCTTGTCGAACTCGGCCGCCTCAGTCATGGCGGTACCGGTCATGCCGGACAACTTTTCGTACAGACGGAAATAGTTCTGGAGCGTGATCGTCGCGAGGGTTTGGTATTCCTCTCGAATCCGCACACCCTCTTTCGCTTCGATCGCTTGGTGCAGGCCTTCGTTGTATCGGCGACCTTCAAGCAGACGCCCCGTGTGCTCGTCAACGATAAGTACGTCTCCGTCAATGACCACATAATCTTTGTCCCGACGGAACAACTCTTTGGCCTTAATGGCGTTGTTCAAGAAGCTGATCAGCGGCGTGTTGACCGTGTCGTAAAGATTCTCGATCCCGAGTTGATCTTCAACCAGATCGATCGCCGCATCAGTAACGGCAATCGTGCGCTTCTTTTCGTCGACTTCGTAATGGGTGTCAACCTTCATGCCGTCGACTAGTCGCGCAAATTCGCCGTACCATTTCACTTCGTCTTCAGTCGGGCCCGAGATGATAAGCGGAGTTCGTGCTTCGTCAATGAGAATCGAGTCAACTTCGTCGACAATCGCGAAGAAATGGCCACGCTGGACGCAGCTTTCTAGATCGTCTGCCATGTTGTCGCGCAGATAGTCGAAGCCGAACTCGTTATTTGTGCCGTAGGTGATGTCCGCTGCATACGCTTCGCGTCGTTCGGCCGGGGTTTGACCAGAAACAACAACGCCAACGCTCAAGCCAAGGAAATGGTGAACACGACCCATCATTTCGGCCTGATACGAGGCGAGGTAGTCGTTGACCGTAACGACGTGAACGCCCTTGCCAGCGAGCGCGTTGAGGTAGGACGGGAGCGTCGCGACGAGAGTTTTACCTTCACCGGTCTTCATTTCGGCGATATTGCCAAGGTGGAGAGCCGCTCCGCCCAAAAGCTGGACATCAAAGTGACGCTGGCCAAGGACGCGTGTGGCGGCTTCGCGCACGGTGGCGAACGCTTCAGGAAGCAAATCATCGAGTGTTTCGCCGTCGGCCAAACGTTCTTTGAATTCATCAGTCATCTCGCGGAGTTCTTGATCGGTCATGGCCGAGAACTCGTCTGCGAGGCTATTTATTTGATCGGCGATCGCATCCAGCCGCTTAATGATTTTGCCTTCGCCTGCGCGCAGGATCTTATCGATGAATTTTGGCACTCACTCATCCTAGTACTTTGCTCACAATCGAGAGTGGACACGCGCAGATCGATCTGCCCTGTTGAATCGCCTCGCAGTTCGAAAACGAGACCGATACGACTGAGCGCCGAACACAGTGCCGTGTCCGGCGCTCAGATTATTGAACTGTACGAGTTAGATGTCGTCAATGAGTTTGCTGCGCACCGCATACATGGCAGCTTCCATTCGTGACTTCATCTGCAACTTCTCCAAGATGTTGCGGATGTGGTTCTTCACCGTATTCTCGCTGATAAACAACTCTTTTGCGATGTCGCGATTGCTCATACCGCGAGCAACGAGACGCAAAACTTCGAGTTCGCGCGCTGTCAAAGACGTGGTCTGTACCGGATCGCGCGACATTTGGACGAACTCGTCGAGCAATTTCGTTGCCATGGCTGGGCTGATGAGCGACTGACCGCCAGCAACCACGCGGACTGCTTCGGCTACTTGATCGTAGGTCGAGCCGTCTTTGAGCAAGTAGCCCGAAGCACCCGCACGAATCGATTCATACAAGTCAGCTTCTTCATCGGATGCGGTCAGCATGATGATGCCGGTCGATGGCGCGATCGCTTTAATTTCCGCACACACTTCGACACCACTACGCCCAGGCATCCTCACATCGAGCAAGACGACATCGAAAGGATCGTCGGCCATGCGCTCGATGGCTTGATCGCCGTCATCGACGTCTTCGATTTCGAAGTCGCCGTCGGCTCCAAGAACCATCGTTACGCCGCGGCGAAACAATTCTTGATCGTCAACGAGGAGGACCCTGGTCAGGTTGCGTTCTTCTGTCACAGGTCGATCATTGCACGAATGTAGTTATTTATGCCTAGTTAGCGTCAAATCAATTTTTGACGTCGAGGTGAATTACGCCATAGTCGTAGCCCTTGCGGCGGTACACAACGCTTGGAAGCATCGAATCTTTCTCAACAAAGAGGAAGAAATCGTGCCCAACAAGTTCCATCTCGTACAAGGCCTGATCGAGCGACATTGCTTGGGACTCGTGCGTCTTTTCACGGACGACAAGTGGGCCATCGCCCTCAACCTCGATTGGTCCTTGATGAGTCACGGCCGGCTCATCTGCGGCCTCCGCGGCCGACGACCCAGCGAGGGTCAATCCGGCGGTTGCCGCTTCGAGAGTGGCCGGCGCGTGCTTTGACTTGTGACGACGCTGGCGGTCGACTGCGCGACGAAGTCGTTCTTCGAGTTTGTCGACCACGGCGTCTAGTGCGGAATGTTGATCCGCTGAGGAAGACTCAACTCGGATGACCGGACCTCGAGAAAACAGGGTGATTTCTACAGTTGCAGCGGTCTCGCGTTGTCGTGGATTCTTGGCATGCGTGACCTCAACATCGACACGATGAATGCGTTGGCTTTCATCGAACTTGTTGATGCGCTCCAGCTTGTCAGCAACATGGCTACGGAAGCTTTCGCTGATCTCGCTATTACGACCAGTGACGACGATTTCCATCAGAACTCCTAAAGTCGTTGCGAATCTAAAACCGACTCTTTGAGCGAGAAGCTGTCTCAACGAATCGGTACTTCGACCCTATCTGTCTACCCAGTCAAAGCACCACCCGAAACGCCCCTATTTTTTACAATTGTTACGGAGGGTGCGGCCCGTCTCTAAAAATCACCGTGGACTCGATGCGATCGTGGCGCTGGCGTGCACCCAGGCCCCCGCAATCTCGAGTGCGCGCCGCGCTTCGGCCAAGGTCGATCCGGTCGTAACGATGTCGTCAACAATGATGACCGGACCGATCGGCGGCCGTTTCGCCACCATCGATCCACGCACATTCGCTGCCCGCATACGCGCCGTCAAGAAGGCCTGATCTCGCGTCTGACGCCGAAGCGAAATAGCTGGCTCAACAGAAGTACGATATCCGTCCATGCTGAGGGTTTCGGCGGCAACTTTCGCCACGTCAAGAACTGCGTGACGGCCACGTTCCCTCCGGCTGCGCCAGGTCGTCGGAATGGGTACGATCACGAAACTCTCGGGCGGACCGCTCGCAATAATTGCACACGCCAGATGCAATCCGAGAACCTGATCCAGTGACTCGACACCGTCGAGTTTCCACGCCAAGATTGCTTTGCGAAGTCGGCCACGCCACAGACCGGCCGCCCATACCTCGCTGTCAACTTCGACAGGATCGGGCCGAACCGTTTGATCGCATTCGGCGCACCAGCGTTCACCTGGCTGTTCACAGCCGGCGCAATGCACCCCGAGCAGTAAATCGAGGACGCCAGATTGCCACAAGGTCATCGGGACAGCGTGCTTCATTTTTCGGCTTCGCATGCGGACCGTGTTGTCGACTGTGGACAGTTACGACAACCCGTGTGCCTTGTTGATCGAGACGAGTAGCCATGTTCCGGACTCCCAAACCCACACGCGCTGCTGCGAGTCGAGAATCGTCACGACCGGATCTGAGCTCGGGGAAATTGCGAGTCTTTTGACTTTTACGTCGGGCATCCATCTGCCCAACGCTGACCATGAGGAGACTGAAGAGGAGCCGTCGATCCGTGCTTCACGCAGTTGGCGGGGCGTGTCTCCTCGGATATAGAGAATCGTGGAATTTGTGAGCCATTGGGCGTGGCTGACCTTGCCGTCGACATTGCCAAGGCGCGTGATCTTGCCGAGGCGCACAACTCGTTCCGCTTCGCGAATAACTTGAGCGATGAATACGCGGCCCGACTGATCAACGAAGACAACCCGTGAGCCGTCGGCACTGAGATCAAAAGCGCGCACGCGGTCGATACCTTCGAGTTCAATCGTGGTGACCCGCGCGTCTACGACTCTGAGCCTGGAGTCGCCATTAAGGCGATCAATAAACCATGCCGCATCAGCCGCGTCCACCACCGGAGGCAAGAACCGCTGACCCTGAATCGAGACCGCGTTGTCTCCATTGATGTCCGCCTTGACTCCCCGAGATTTCCACGTCGCGGCCGATACGTTTCGGCTCAAGGACACGTTCGTTGCGCCACCAGCAGATTTCGACAAATAGCCCGGGGCCGGTCTCGGCGCCGTCGAATCGATCCGCCAAATTCGGTCTCCCGCGATGGCGTGCGTCCAGGATCGGTTGTTTCCGACCTCAAACTTCTCCCACAGTTCCGGGCTTTGATTTGGGTCGGTCGTATCCACCTTGACGCCATCGGCATCGGAAATAACCACCCCCGTAATGCCTGGAACTCTCAGGAGGGTACTGATGATCTGTGCGGATGCTTTGTCTTGGTCTTCTTGACTTCCGCTGCCCGCTCGCGAGTCAACCGTGACGTGCGCAACTCCGCCGACGAGTGGGACGACGCCCGCCCGCGTTAACGAACTTGTCAGGAAAGTCCGTTGCCAAGGATCGTCTTGAGGACGTGGGCCACGAGCAAGAATCTTGATAAGGCTCGTCGCGAGTTTCTCGCCCGTCACCGCATGAACCGGCTCCGCCACGAACCGGGTGCCAGCCTCGTTGAAGAACGTCACTTCGAACGGTTGCACGTGCGATAGGTAGAAGTCCTGCGAGAGCAAAGCGCCCTGCGGCGGCGAATCTATCCGCCACTCACCATCGATGTTGACGAGCGAAAGTTCGATGCGTTCCGACCCTGAGACGGCCGCGAACCGGCCGAGGCTGTCGAGCCGCGACACCCGATCGACACGAACCCAATACGTGTTGCTGGCGGGTTCGGATTCCACTGTGAATCCTGAGTACACGAGAGTCGCAGCGTCGGGATCCCAACGTTGCTGGGCCGAGGGCGTGAGGAACTCTTGGGCGGTTGTCCATGCAACCGGATAAGCGAGCATCGCCTCCATATATCCGCGAACAACGTCGACTTTGGTGGCTCCGGCAACCGGCCCTGCTGGCACGAACCGAGTGGCCGACTGACGCGCGCCGACGTCACTTCGGGCCTTCGTCACGGGGCCGTCCACCGGAATCGAGACGCATGCCCCTAGCGCAAAAAGGGAGGAAACCACGGCACCAATCAGTGCGGTTCGGCTACTCATGAGTGGGGCCTTCGATCACGTGACCGCGGCCGCGTGACTGGGCAGTGCGGCCGAGCACCACTCGGAATGTGGAGCCACCGGACTCGTTGGACGTCACCTGGATCGTTGCGCCATGCAGCAGGACGTCCTCGTGCACGATTGCGAGCCCTAGTCCCGTCCCAGAAGTGCTGCGCGACGGGTCGGCCCGCCAAAACCTTTCAAAAACGTGGGCTTGTTGTTCGCTGGTCAAACCAATTCCGGTGTCGCGAACGTCGATACTCACAGTTTCGGCAGCGCTCGTCAGTTCAACAACGACACGATCAGAGCCACTGTGTTTGGCGGCGTTCTCGCAGAGGTTCCGAAACACCCGGTCGAGACGCCTCGCATCGGCAACAACGAATTCGGGTGAGTCCGCCCCATGCAGGACGAACTCACAGTCCGGATAGGCCGCTGCTGCCCGTTCACACACGCGCGCGAGTAAGGCCGCGACATCAACATCATCTGGTTCCAGTCGCGCCGCGCCCGCATCGAATCGACTGAGGTCCAACAGGTCCGACAAGAGCGCCTCGAACCGTTCAAGTTCAGCGCTCAGAAGTTCCGCTGCCCTAGCAGCAGGAGCTTCCAAATCTTGCCGTGAATCGTTGATGACTTGGGCGGCCATTTGGACGGTCGTGAGTGGCGTGCGGAGTTCGTGGGACACATCTGAAACGAACCGCTGTTGGAGTTGCGACAGATTCTCGAGGCGCACGATTTGGGCTTGAAGTGCTTCGGCCATCTGATTGAAAGAAATACTCAGGCGCGCAATATCGTCTTCGGTTCGTACATGCATTCGCCGTTCCAAATCACCGGCCGCAATTTCTTCGGCTACCTGTCGGGCCTCTTTGAGCGGCCCGACAATCTGGCGGGCGACAATAACGGCGACGCCGGCGAGCAGCACAATCAAGACGGCGCTACCGACCATAAGTGAGTCACGAACAAGATCGAGTGTCGCTTGCTGTTCCGCGAGTGAGAAAACGTAATAGAGCGCATAGTGTTCGCCCTCGAAACTCAAACGACCGCCGGCCACCACCACTGGCTCCGATGCACTTCCGAGTATGGAAAGTTCGTGGAATCGCCACCACACGCCCGTGTCGGAGCCAACTTGCTTCGCCAAGTCGGCCGGAATGTCTTCGATCGCGAGATCTCCAGAGGAACGAACGGGCGTCTGCCCCGTCGCCGATAGCGGGCCGTAAAGCAAGACGTCAAACGTGCGTTCTTCACCAGAAGTTCCGGTCAACGTATCGACAAGTTGCGTTAGAATTCGGGATTTTTGTTCGGCGGTGGAACCAACTGCGGCGTCGAGGTATCCCTGGGCTCTGCTCATACCCGACGTTGCCTCATTAACAACCGTTGAACGCCGGCTTTCGGCCAAGCCACCCGCCACCGCGTGCAAGAGCACCCAACCGACGACCAGCATCATTGCGATCGACAAGATCACCGTTTGCGTCACCATGCGAGTGCGAAGCGAACGACGCCACCAGCGGGTCAGGTTGCGCATCACTCGCCACTGGTGGTTGTCGATACGGCTTGATACCCGATGCCGCGAACGGTTCGAATGATGGCAGGGTGCTCGGCGTCATCTTCGATTTTGTGACGCAGCCGAGTCATGTGTACGTTGACGAGTTTCGTGTCGCCAGGGTGTTCGTAGCCCCAGACGGTGCGCATGAGCTCTTCACGGGTAAACGTCTTGTTGGGCGAAGAAATTAGACAGGCGAGCAGGTCGAACTCCAGCGGCGTGAGCGAAACACTCGCGCCGTTTTTCGTCACGGTGTGCGACGTGGTGTCGAGCACGATCGGGCCGCAAACGATCCGTTGGTTCGCTGGCGCGCTGGTGCGCAAACGTGCGCGGACGCGAGCGACGAGTTCCCTATTCCGAAAGGGTTTGGTGATGTAGTCATCGGCACCGGCTTCGAGCCCCTCAACGATGTCGTTCGATCCAGACATCGCGGTCAACATGATGATGGGGACTTGGGATGCTTCACGAAGTCGTTTACACACCGTCTCGCCATCCATGCCAGGCAGCATCCGGTCGAGCAAGATGACGTCTGGTTTGAAGTTGGCAACCGTGCTCAATACGTGTCGGCCATCACGACAGACGGCCGTTTCGAAGCCTTCGGCCGCAAGCACAATCGTCAACATTTCAGCCAAGGCATCGTCGTCATCGACGACGAGTACCTTGGCTGAAAGCTCGGTGCGTGCAGGCATTCTCAGTAGCGGTAATGCTCAGGCTTGTAAGGGCCCGCCACATCAATTCCGAGGTAGTTCGCTTGCTCCTTGGTGAGTTCGGTCAATCCGACACCGAGTGCGTCGAGGTGCAGGCGTGCGACTTCTTCGTCAAGGTGCTTCGGCAAGATGTGAACGCCTAGGGCGTACTCTTCAATCTTCGTGAACAACTCGATCTGCGCGAGAACTTGATTGGTGAACGAGTTCGACATCACGAATGATGGGTGGCCGGTAGCGTTGCCGAGGTTCAGCAAGCGACCTTCGGACAAGACGATGACCTTGTGGGTTCCGCCGTCGATGCTGGGCACGACCCACACGTCAACTTGTGGCTTGATGTTTTCGCGAACGACACCGGGGATGCGTTCGAGTCCAGCCATGTCGATTTCGTTATCGAAGTGACCGATGTTGCCGACGATGACCTGATTCTTCATGCGCTGGAAGTGCTCAGACGTCACGACGTTGAAGTTGCCCGTCGCCGTGATGATGATGTCCGCTTCGCTTACAACATCGTCAAGACGCGCGACTTGGTAGCCGTCCATGGCCGCTTGAAGTGCGCAAATTGGATCGATCTCGGTCACGATGACGCGTGCGCCTTGACCTCGGAGCGAATCCGCACAGCCTTTGCCGACGTCGCCGTAGCCACAGACGACGGCGACCTTGCCACCGATGAGAACGTCGGTAGCGCGGTTGATGCCGTCGATGAGTGAGTGGCGGCAACCGTATTTGTTGTCGAATTTGCTCTTGGTTACTGAGTCGTTGACGTCGATAGCTGGCAACTGCAGCGTGCCTTCTTTGAAGCGTTCATAGAGGCGCAAGACGCCCGTTGTGGTTTCCTCAGTGACACCCTTGACGCTGGCTGCAATTTTCGTCCAGCGGCCAGGGTCTTGTTCCAGCGAGCGCGCGAGAACACGCAAGACTTCTTTGTATTCAGGATTATCGGTGGTTTCTTGACCAGGAACCGCGCCGGCCTTCTCGAACTCGACACCTTGGTGAAGCAGGAGCGTGGCGTCGCCACCGTCGTCGAGGATCATGTTCGGAACGTCGCCGTTTGGCCAGACAAGAATTTGCTCGCACAAGTCCCAGTACTCTTCTAGCGTTTCGCCCTTCCAAGCAAAAACCGGGACGCCTTGTGGGTTGTCGACGGTGCCGTTCGGGCCAACAACGACCGCAGCAGCGGCGTGGTCTTGGGTCGAGAAGATATTGCAGCTTGCCCAGCGCAGTTCAGCACCCAGTTCAGCCAGCGTCTCGATGAGCACTGCTGTTTGCACGGTCATATGCAACGAACCGGCGATCTTCGCACCCGCCAATGGCTTGCTGTCGCCGAAACGTGCACGCATCGCCATAAGGCCGGGCATCTCGTGCTCAGCGAGGGTGATTTCAGCGCGACCGAAGTCGGCGAGTGAGAGGTCTTTTACCTGATAATCCATGCGCCCGATCCTACCCATTTATCTGCGCATGAATGCCGGTTGGTCTCAATTGCCGCCGTTACGTCCAATAGACAGGCGCCAGTTGGGGCGGGAAGCGAAGCCATGGGCGGGTGCGCCACATTTGTTCGAGAAGTCCGTACGTGTATTCGTGACTCTGTTTTGGCCCTTTGCCAGTGACTGATCCGTAATACATGAACGCGGCTTCAGTTGCAGCCGTTTGGTATTGAGCCATCGCCTTTTTGGCATGGGGCCCGTATTGAGCCGCATGGTTGCGAGAGAACTTTTGGCTGCTGAAACTCACCAAATAGGGGACTTAGGCTGGGTGTAGCCATCCCGCTT
>SSHC01000122.1 GCA_008017265.1 Aeromicrobium sp. | reverse complement strand
GCACGCCAGAAGGCGCGAGCAGAAGAGAACGTCGCTCATATGGCGGTGCTAGAGGCCCAAGCCGAGGCACAGCAGCGCTCAGTCGCCAAGATGGTTGACGAAAACTCGAAGGCACGCAAAGAGGCTGATGCTGCGCTTCAGGAAGACAAGGCGATCCAAGCCGAGTTCGAACGCGAACGTGGCGAGTTGGCACGCCGTTTGCAGAAGATCATCGATGAAGAATTGCGCAAGGCTGGCGAGACCGGCGGCGATACCTTCGTCGATAGTGTCAGCACCTTGTCGAAGCCCGTTGCTGGTCGCTTGACGTCAAAGTACGGGATGCGCAAACACCCGATTTTGGGTTACTACCGGATGCACGACGGCATGGACTTTGGTGCACGTTGTGGCACGCCGATTTGGGCGGCCGCGAGCGGAACAGTCGTTGATCGTTATTACAGTCGCGGTTACGGCAACCGCATCGTAGTGAATCACGGCGTGAAGCGTGGTGCGAGCCTCATGACGACGTACAACCACTTGTCGCGATTCAACGTCAAGAATGGGCAGAAAGTCACGCGTGGGCAAGTTATCGGATACGTAGGCACGACCGGCATGTCGACGGGCTGCCACTTGCACTTCATGGTGCTGCGCAACGGCCAGCATACGAATCCTGCCAACTGGCTCTGAGCCGGTTTCGTTCGGCCTGAGAGAATAGCGACATGGTCAAGGAGTCAGGTCGCAAGATGGTCGCGCAAAACAAGAAGGCGCGCCACGACTATCACATTGAAGATACGTATGAGGCTGGCTTAGTTCTCATGGGAACCGAAGTGAAGTCGCTTCGGATGGGGCGTGCTTCGTTGGTGGATGGTTTCGTGGAAATCGAGAACGGCGAAGCCTGGTTGCTGCAAGTTCATATACCTCAGTACCTGAATGGGACCTGGACAAACCACGAGACGCGTCGCCGCCGCAAACTCTTGCTGAACAGGGTTGAGATTGACCGAATTGAACATCGTGTTCAGGCGAAGGGCCTCACGGTGATTCCTCTCTCGTTGTACTTCAAAGACGGCCGCGCAAAGGTTGAGATTGCTTTGGCTCGCGGTAAGAAGGAATACGACAAACGGCATGCGATCGCTGAACGTCAGGCGAGTCGCGATAGCGAGCGTGAAGTGGGGCGCCGGCTTAAGGGCTTGTGATTTCGCCTGCGCAATGTGGGAATGGGTTTTGTCGCCGTAACGTTGTAGGCTTATGAAGCCGGATTTCCGGTGTTGAAAACTACATAGGGGCTGATCGGTTTCGACTGTGGACGTTGTAATCCAGGAGAAGCGGGTAGAGGAGCCAACGTTATCTCTTTAACGATCGTTGGAAACCAATAAGTGCCGATGCAAAGCGCACTGACTTCGCCCTCGCCGCCTGAGGCGACTTGCGAAGGACAGACCCGGGGGCGTTCCCGCTCCGGACAATCTGTCTTATTTAGGGAACTTGCTGTAGTCACCGTGTCGTGAGGTGAATATGGGACTTTTGCACGACTGAGCTTGTCGGTGACGTGTTCGTCCGAGCACCGGAGCTAAGAAAAGCGTTTTGATGAACTGCACCCGGAGAAGTACTGGATTAGCGCCGTAGGACCCGGGTTCGATTCCCGGCAGCTCCACCATGTCTCAGGGGGCTCCGCCGTTAGGTGGGGTCCCCTGAGGCATGTTTAAGTACCGTGAATCGAGTGGGGGTACCTCCCGGCCGCGTAGCGGTTGGGGGATCCCGGCAGCTCCACCATGTGTCAGGGGGCTCCGCCGTTAGGTGGGGTCCCCTGAGGCGTGTTTAAGTACCGTGAATCGAGAGGGGGTACCTCCCGGCCGCGTAGCGGTTGGGGGATCCCGGCAGCTCCACAAGACTCAGGCGACCTGTGTCTGCAGAAAGCGCAGACCAGGTCGCCTTGTTGTTTGTTGCGGTGCCTTGCACCGCGGGCGGGGGCGTTGCCACCCGCACCCCTGTAGCGGGTGGGGGATCGCGTTCACAGTACGTTTGCCGATGAAGTTGCCTAGGGCATTTTTTAGCGCCAGACGGTAGACTCAACTCATGGTCAGTGCCGAAGTTCTCGCATCAGTCGATGCCATGACTGTTGATGAGCGGTTTGAACTCATCGGTTACATTGAGCAGTCGCTAGAACCTGAACTCGTGCCGACTGCTGAGCAGCATGGGATGATCCAAGGCCGGCTGGCAGATATGAAGGTGACTCGTAGCCTTGGACTGACGCTCGATGAAGCCAAGGCCGCGATTCGTTCGTCCCGCTTGTGACAGGGCGCATACTTCGTGTCCACCCGGATGTGATCAACTCCGATGTTCCTGCGGCACTTGCGTACTACGACCAAATCGACCGTGCTCTTGGCGACAGATTCGGCCAGTTGATATCTGACGTGCTTGATGGCATCACAAAGCATCCGCTTTTCGGCCGTGAATACCTTCCTGGTTTTCGCAGGGTAGTGACGGTTCCGTTCCCTTACATGCTCGTCTACGTGGTGGAAGGGAGCAGTATTTACGTGCTCGCCTTGCTACACACCAAACGCAACCCTGATGCGAACCGCGCCATCGTTCAGGAGCGAGGCGGTGAATAGTAGTTCGGGTGGGGCGTTGCGACTTAGGCTTGGTGTCGTGACTCAAACGACGAGCAGTGCCTCAGCAAAATCCAAATGGGCGCCTTTCTTGATTGTCGTTCTCGTCTTGCTGGTGCTTGGAGCAGTGTTGGTTGCGATGTGCCTTTACTTCAGTACTCCGCGGCTTTCTGGCAGAGAGATCAAACTGGCGACGGCGGCGGGTGCTCAAGTCGAGTACGTTTTGATCGAGGGCTGGAAACTCGCCTACGAAGACATGGACTCGATCGGGCTCACTGATGAACAGATTCGCGAACTTGTTGCGCCACTAGACGACTCCACCTCTGCCAGTGGCTCCGCCGCGTTGGTCAGGCAGTTGCGCATTATTTCTGAGGACGCGCAACTGTCAGGTGATGACTTG
Organism: Aeromicrobium sp.; assembly: GCA_008017265.1. Lineage (GTDB taxonomy): Bacteria > Actinomycetota > Actinomycetes > Propionibacteriales > Nocardioidaceae > Aeromicrobium. The sequence goes on along the minus strand of SSHC01000122.1, from coordinate 2,634 downwards.
GTTTCGGTATTGGTGATCGGTCAGGAAGATCCGGCCGTTTCGCCGTTGCCAGACGACAAAGCCCGGATTGCGTTGAAACTGGGGGTCCAGCAACTCAGGGTCGATGCGACCGTGACGGCATCGGTTCTCGAGTATGAAGTTGTGTGGCGTGACGGGTTGATTATCGATGCGAAGATCGTGAACTCGAAGGAACACGAGAACCGCGAGTATGAGTTCGAAAAGTCCGCGTCTGGGTCTGACTAAAGTGCCGCTGCGCGCGGCGCATACATGATCACAGCAACTCCGATGAGGCAAATTGCGGCTCCCGCTATGTCGTAGCGGTCGGGTTTGAACCCATCGAACACCATGCCCCAGGCGAGTGACCCGGCCACAAAGACACCGCCGTAGGCGGCAAGGATTCGACCGAAGTTCGGGTCGGGTTGCAGGGAGGCAACGAACCCGTATAACCCGAGCGCAATGATGCCTGCGCCAATGAACAGGAGTCCGCGATGCTCGCGCACGCCCTGCCAGATCAGCCAGGCGCCACCGATTTCAGCGACAGCAGCGAGCAGAAACAAGATGATCGAACGCGAGATATCCATGCGGGCATTCTCTCAGGGGTTCCTGGGGTGAGGGCAAACATTGTGTGGTGCTTGGCAGGTTCTCCAATTTAAGTACGCGGTATCCGAACTTGCAGGAACAAAGTGCCGTTACGATTCGCCTAACCGGTCTTTCCAGTAGCCAGGCGTACGCGCTGTGTGGGCAAGGGCTATCAAGATCACTGCGGCATTCTGGCACGAGTAAAAGACCCTGAAGGGAAATTTGGTGGATTCGTAGGTGATCCGAAGCGACCGCACTTGAGTATCAGGAAGTGTGAGTTCCCACAGTTCGCCAGACTCAGGCCATTGCAGAATTGTGGCGATCGCATCATCGATTGCCGCTTCAAAGCGAAGTGCTAAAGCGTAGTCAGGTTCGGCGTGCCACTCCAGCGCTGCAGCGTACTCTGATGCGGCTTCAGGATGGACTCGTCATGTGGGGTCACGGATGGTAGGAGTCTAGGATTCGCTGACCGGTGCGTTTGAAGTGTTCTATCGAGACGAGGTCTGCTCTTCCGGTTGCAATGTCCTCAACGCGTTTGAGGACTTCGCTATCCCACGCTTTGGCGGCTTGGTTTGCTGTGAGACTCTTGTCGCGGTCGCGCCGGATCACTAACTCGCGGACAAGAGCGTCGTGATCTTCGTCTGGAAGATCACGAATCTCTTCAAGTAAATGCCCCGGAATGGTCATAGACGTAAGTGTAACCGCGAGGACCGCCAGATTGATTCGGCAAACGTGCGACCTGTGGATAAACCAAGAGCAGAGAAGTTACCTGAACTGTCGGTCTTGGGTCGTGATGGCACGCAGATCGAGTCCAAAGCTTGATCTCAGGGCGCGTGTTTGAGGATTTCGGCTCCGAGGGATTCGGGCGGAACGGCTAAGCGCTCGATAAGGCTGTGAATATCGAGAGTGCGAACAGCGCTTACTTGTCTACGATTCTCATCGAACTCCAATATCGAACGCAGAACCATTCCGCGGGCATCTCAAAGGAAGTAGAATCAACACATGGCAGTTTCCGCCGAAGAGCTCCACGCGCTTGTGGACCAACTTGCGCCACAAGACCGCGAAGAAGTCGCGGCGGTTATTTTAGATTTCACAACTGGCCAAGCAACCGAGATTTCGAGTGAACTGAAAGAGTTAGTTCACTCCCGTGCTTCGGATACGAATCCGTCGCATTGGGTGAGCGAAGACGAGGACGACGCGCGGCTTGACCGGCTCTTTGGATGACCTATCGCACTTTGCGAGTGCACGCAGGCGTATATGAAGATCTCGACGCTATCTCAAAGTATCTGGCTGAAGAAGCGCCAGATAAGATCGCAGATTTCAAGCGAACATACCGCGGGCTTCGTTCAAAAATACGCCAACGTCCGCTGAGTCGGCGGATCCTTTTCGCCTCATATCGACGTGCGGTGATGGCTCCAGAGTTTCCACATCACATGATCATTTACACGGTTAACGAGACCACTGTCGATATTTTGGCAGTGCTCAGCACCTATCGCGACCCCGAGTTCATTGAACAGTCGGTCTTGGGTCGTGATGGCACGTAGAGGCGGCGCGTAGAGCGGATCGACTCAGGGGGTTGGTTTGAGGATTTCGGCACCGAGCGACTCGGGTGGAACACCCAAGCCCTCGATCAGCGTCAAAGTGTGAGGGCGTAGTTTCGCGAGCAGTGAGTTCACTTCACGCTGCACAGCCTTCGCGCGATCGTCGCTGATCCGATTGTGTTCCATAAACCAGGCGCGGTCGCGTTCGATGCTGGTCAGCGCATACAGCGAGCACACGTCACGTAACAGTTCGGCTGCTTCCTCGTTCTCGCAGCGGGCGATACCTGCGGTGAACGCTTCGAGGGTGACCCGATCGATGTGTGCTTGAGCAGCGAACACGATGTGGTCTTGGGCGGCGTTGAACAAGTCCAATGCAGCGGACTTGTCTTTGCCTGCTTTGCGGAGTCGCTTGGCGGCGGTTTCAAGCACGTGCTGTTCGCGTTCTTCGAACAAGGCGATCTGGGTGCCGCGATTCAACAGATTGTGTTGATCGTCTTTGCTGCGGGCGTCGATG
>SSHC01000011.1 GCA_008017265.1 Aeromicrobium sp. | reverse complement strand
GGACGTCACTACGCCGCTCGACCGCCTCGTCGCGCTGGCCGCGCAACACGAAGTCGCCTTGCGCGAGGGCTGGGGCGAAGGCGAAGTGGTGCTCGAACTGTTCGAGAAGCTGGTGGAGCACACGCTCATCCAGCCGACGTTCGTGTGTGACTACCCCGAAGCCGTACGCCCGCTGGCGAAGAAACACCGCAGCACGCCGGGCCTCGTCGAAGCGTGGGATTTGATCATCAACGGTGTGGAACTTGCGCCGGCCTATACCGAACTCAACGATCCGGTGATTCAGCGCGAACGGCTCGAAGAACAGGCCCGCTTGGCCGCCGCGGGCGACCCCGAAGCGATGGACGTCGACGAAGACTTCCTGCGCGCGCTCGAATTCGGTATGCCACCGGCAGGCGGCATGGGCTTGGGTGTCGATCGTCTCGTCATGCTGTTGCAAGACATCGGTATTCGCGAAGCGATCCTGTTCCCGACGTCTCGGAGGGAAGTTTAGGCAGAGCCCGACGTCTCGGAGGGAAGTTTAGGCAGAGCCCGACGTCTCGGAGGGAAGTTTAGGCAGAGCCCCGACGAGTCGACGAAGGGTCGAAACGTAACTTCGCGTTACCTAACTCGTGCGGTTCTGCCCTGAGCGAACGAGGGAACACTCGCACGCAAAAAGGCGTTGAATTGAGCGTAAGACCGTAAGGACTAGACGCATATGGTTCAGGCCGAGCCAGATATGCTGAAACGAACTGTCCAGAAGAGGGGACGAAATGTTCGAGAGATTTACCGACAGGGCCCGTCGGGTTGTCGTGCTAGCTCAAGAGGAAGCACGGCTACTCAGCCACAACTACATCGGAACCGAGCACATCCTGCTCGGTCTCATCCATGAGGGCGAAGGCGTCGCAGCCAAAGCGCTCGAAAGCCTCGATATTTCCCTCGATGGCGTGCGTGCCCAAGTGAAGGAAAGCATCGGTCAAGGCCAACAGGCACCGAGCGGTCACATCCCGTTCACGCCTCGCGCCAAGAAAGTGCTCGAGTTGAGCCTGCGTGAAGCGCTGCAATTGGGCCACACCTACATCGGCACTGAACACATTCTGTTGGGCCTGATCCGCGAGGGCGAAGGTGTTGCTGCTCAAGTCCTCGTCAAGATGGGCGCCGACCTCAATCGCGTGCGCCAGCAAGTCATCCAACTCGTCAACGGTTTCCAAGGCAAAGAAGCCGAGGGCGCGAGTGTGGGCGGATCGGAGTCTGCTCCGGCAACGTCTGCGGTGTTGGATCAGTTCGGACGCAACCTCACTCAGGCGGCTCGCGAAGGCAAACTCGATCCCGTGGTTGGTCGGCAGTCTGAAGCCGAACGAGTCATGCAAACCTTGAGTCGTCGCACGAAGAACAACCCTGTTCTCGTTGGCGAGCCGGGCGTGGGCAAGACCGCCGTTGTCGAGAGCCTCGCTCAAGACATCGTGCGCGGTGACGTCCCAGAAACTCTGCGCGACAAGCAGATTTACACGCTCGATCTCGGTGCGCTCGTCGCCGGATCCCGCTACCGCGGCGACTTTGAAGAACGCCTCAAGAAGGTGCTTAAGGAAATCCGTACCCGCGGCGACATCATCTTGTTCATCGATGAAATCCACACCCTCGTTGGTGCGGGTGCTGCTGAAGGCGCGATCGATGCGGCCAGCATCCTCAAGCCGATGCTGGCGCGCGGTGAGTTGCAGACCATTGGCGCTACGACGCTCGATGAATACCGCAAGCATTTCGAGAAGGACGCGGCACTGAACCGTCGTTTCCAGCCGGTGCTCGTCAACGAGCCGTCAGTTTCGGACACGGTTGAAATCCTCAATGGTCTGCGTGACCGTTACGAAGCCCACCACCGTGTGACAATCACCGACGAAGCTCTCGAAGCTGCCGCAGTGATGGCCGACCGCTACGTTTCGGATCGGTTCCTGCCAGACAAGGCGATCGACCTGATCGATGAGGCGGGCGCACGTTTGCGTATTCGTCGCGCTTCGGCTCCGGCTGAGTTCAAGGAACTCGACGACCAGATTGAAGACGTGCGCGGTCGCAAAGAAGCCGCAATCGATGCTCAGGATTTCGAAGTCGCCGCTGCTCTGCGTGACGAAGAAAAGAACCTCACGATTGAACGCGCTGAACGCGAACGTGCCTGGAAGTCGGGTGACCTCGACACGGTTGCTGTGGTCGATGAAGCGTTGATCGCGGAAGTTCTCGCTAACGCAACGGGCATCCCGGTTGGTCAGTTGTCTGAAGCCGAATCGAGCCGACTGCTCAACATGGAAGAGGAACTACACAAGCGAGTTATCGGTCAGAACGAGGCTGTCAAGGCACTTTCGCGGGCGATTCGCCGTACTCGTGCGGGTCTGAAGGACCCACGCCGTCCAGGCGGCTCGTTCATCTTCGCTGGCCCGTCTGGTGTTGGTAAGACGTGGTTGAGCAAGGCACTCGCGAACTTCCTGTTCGGCGACGACGACGCGCTGATCCAACTCGACATGAGTGAGTTCAGCGAGAAGCACACAGTCTCGCGACTCTTCGGTGCCCCTCCGGGATATGTCGGCTTCGAAGAGGGCGGCCAACTCACCGAGAAGGTGCGCCGTCGTCCGTTCAGCGTGGTGCTATTCGACGAAATCGAAAAGGCCCACCCAGACATCTTCAACTCGCTGTTGCAGATCCTTGAAGAGGGACACCTCACTGACGGTCAAGGCCGCGTGGTGAACTTCAAGAACGCCATCATCATCATGACCACCAACCTCGGTGCGCGTGAGATCTCCAAGGGCGTGAACTTGGGCTTCAGCCAGGCGGGCGACGCTGTGGGATCGTACGAGCGCATGAAGGAACGCGTCTCGACCGAACTCAAGCAGCACTTCCGCCCCGAGTTCCTGAACCGTGTGGACGAAGTCATCGTGTTCCCGCCGCTTACGCAAGAAGAAATCTTGCAGATGGTGGACATGATGGTGTCCTCGCTTGAGGCGCGTCTTGCCGAGAAGGACGTCGACATCGAACTCACCCAGGCCGCGAAGGAACAACTCGCTGCTACCGGATTCGATCCGGTGATGGGCGCGCGGCCGTTGCGTCGCACGATTCAGCGTGAGATCGAAGACGCGCTCGCCGAGAAGATGCTGTTCGGTGAAGTTCGTTCCGGTCAGATCGTGGTTGTCGACTTCGTGAACGGTGAATATGTCTTCACCGCGACCGACAAGGCAACCCTCCAACTCACTGAAGGACTCAGCGAAGTGGGAGCGATCGAATCGGGTGTTCCGAGCGAGTAGCGTTCACAACGCATGCATGGCCCTCACTTCGGTGGGGGCCATGCGCGTTTTAGGGAAGATATGGGGACCTGTATTGGGTGCAGGCGGTTAGTCACCTGCGCCAAGTACGAACAGGCCATCAGCGGTCAGCGAAACGAGTTCATCGTCTAGCAGTGAATCGAGACACCGTTCGCGCTGATCGGCGTGTGGCCACACCACATCGAGTAGGGGTTTCGGGACTGGTTGGTCCGCCTCGCGAAGCACTGCCATCAGCCGGCCCCGACATTGCCGATCCGTGCCCGCCCAGGCTTGGCCACGCGGCTTTGGCAGTTCAGACTCCGGATAGCCAGCCGCTCGCCAGGCACACATCTCGCGCACGGGACACGCAGCACAATCGGGGGTTCGGGCAGTGCATACGACCGCACCGAGTTCCATCGTGGCGGCCGCCCAGACGTGTGCATCCTCAGCGGGGAGCAAGCTAGCAGCAAGGTCTCGTTCAGCCCGGGTAATCGACGCCGATGGTCGTTCCACGCCGGCGACAAGCCGTGCGAACACGCGCCGCACGTTCGTGTCCAAAACGATGGCTCGCCCGTCGAACGCGAAGGAATGGATCGCGGCGGCCGTGTAGTCGCCAACGCCTGGCAGAGCCAGCAGCGCATCGAGATCGTTCGGGACGGCTCCGTCGTGGTCGCGCACAATCACGCGTGCCGCCTCGTGGAGCCGTTGTGCCCGGCGCGGATAACCAAGTCGACCCCACGCTTGAAGCACCTCGGCCGACGACGCATTAGCAAGATCAGCGGGTGTCGGCCAGCGTTCGAGCCACGTCTCGAAAACGGGAAGCACGCGCGCCACGGGCGTTTGCTGCAGCATGAACTCCGACACCATCACGAACCACGGTCGCGAGTCGGTGCGCCACGGCAGATCGCGAACGTTCGCCTCGAACCATTCGAGGATGGGTTGGTGAAAAGCCGCGTGCAAATCAGACGGTGACTGTGGGGGAGTGCTCATAGCCTGACGATCGTCTCACGAGCAAGACACACATGCATATGCTATCGTTTATCGATAGTTAGATATCGTTGAACGATAGGAAGCGAAATGCAGAAGGCCGTCATCCTCGCTACGCGGGGCACAATCGTATTTTTCGTGCTTTTGTCACTCCTCGGGCAAATCGTCGTCATCCCGTTTCTGGCATCGGAGATCGCGCAAGCGTACCCGGAATTTGCTCATCTAAAAGTTGTGGGGATCGTTGGCTGTATCGCGATCGTTCTGTGCGTTCAAGTTGCTTTGGTGTGCATGTGGCGGCTGCTCACACTCGTCTCGAAAGAAACGATCTTTGATCCAAAGGCATTCGCGGCGGTCAACATATTGGCAGGCAGTTTCTTTGCAGTAGCACTTCTTGCTCTTGCCTCCCAGTTCGTTCTTGCCTTCGGTGGAGCCGGACACCCCTCGCTCCTGTTGTTAGCGACTGTCTCCTTCTTCGGCGGCCTCGGCCTCGGTTTGCTGATGCTCGTCATGAAGGAACTCCTACGCAAAGCAACAACGTTCGCGCACGACCTTGAGGAGGTCATCTGATGCCGATCGTCGTCAACCTCGACGTGCAACTTGCCCGGCGAAAAATGAGCGTCGCCGAATTGGCTGCAACCATCGGAATCACGCCGGTGAACGTATCGGTATTAAAGGCGGGCAGAGCCAAGGCCGTTCGTTTCACGACCCTCGAAGCGATCTGTGAAGCCTTGGAATGCCAACCCGGAGACATCCTCAGCTACGAGCCCGAGGTGTGATCCCGAGAACCCCAGACGCGTCTGAAGGTGGCAGGGAAGACCGTCCAGCGACCACCCGGGCAGGAAGCGACACCGACACCGGGCGCGTTGGACAAAGCAGGCTGCCCTGCCGGTTTACGGTGGGAGAGTGAGTTCCCCGCAACTTGGTCGAGACGTCTACTGGCGTCGGCGACTTCTGGTGCTTGCTGTCTTGATCGCTCTCATCTGGGGGATCGTGCAACTCGTGGGCCTAGTTTTCGGCAACGACGAAAAGAGTGAGAAAAAGTCGGCTGAAACATCCTCGGCAGCAACGCCTGGCCCAACCGACGCCCCCGCCGAAAACCCCGAGCCGACCTCAGAACTCGGGCAAGCAGTTCCCATCTCACTCATCACCGCCACCGAAAAGTGCGATCCCGAAAACGTCAGGATCCTTGCGATGGTGCCCGAAGGGCAGCAGGCCGGCGGACCGGTAAACGTCGAGTTTCTGATCAGTTCGCTCGACTCCCACGCCTGCACTTTCACCCCCGCCAAACGCGATCTGCTCGTGGTGATCGAAGCAAACGACAAGGCTGTCTACGACTCGTCCGTGTGCCGTGAATCTTTCTTGACGAACCCGGTGCTCGTGGCTCAAGGGTTCGGGACACTCGTGCGCACCACGTGGAGTGGCAAGGGTTCAGGCAAGGCGTGCAGTGCCAACGAGGGATTCGTCCATGGGGGCACATTCGTGATGAAGATTGGGACGCTAGGCGGGGAACCGGACACCACAGAATTCGTCTTGGCGGCAGCACCCAAGCCGACGCCGATGCCAACGCCAACTGTCAGCGGCACGCCCACGCCAACCGCACCATCAAGCACGCCGACAAGCACGCCGACGCCAGCGCCGACGGCCCCTAACCACGACTAGGCAACAAGCGGCCTACGCAGCCGGATAGATCAGACGAACCGTTCCATCATTGAGGAGTCTGCAAGGCGTGAAAGTCCTTCGCGGACACCGCGGGCACGAAGTTCGCCCACACCTTCGACAGTTTGAAGGTCGTCGAGGCTCGCGGCCATGAGGCGCTGCAAACTGCCGAAATGTTCGATAAGTCGATCAATAACGGCAGACGGCAGGCGGGGCACGTGCGCCAATACGCGGTAGCCGCGTGGTGTGAGCGCCGAGTCGAGATTGATCGTCGCGCCGAGACGCAACGCACTTGCCACGAGGTTCAAATCCACGAGCTCTTCCTGGCTAAGGCCATCGAGAGCTTCGAGGATCGCCTCGACATCGCTTTCTTCACCCGTCGGCAAATAGTCGCGAATCACAAGTTCACGCTCGGCAAGAACGTCACCAACGAGTTCTTCGGTCTGCATCGCTAAAAGGCGACCATCGGTACCCAACTCGAGCACGTACGCATCGATTTCATCGGCAATGCGTGCGACCATCTCAAGGCGCTGCGCCACTGAGGCAATGTCACGAATCGTGACGAGATCTTCAATCTCGAGTGCCGTGAGTTCGTCGGTCACTTCATCGAGACGCGTGCGATAGCGGGCCAACGTTTGTAGTGCTTGATTGGCGCGGCCAAGCACAGCCGCCGGCTCTTCAAGAACGTACCGATTGTCATCCAAATAGAGAGCGATGATGTGCATCGAGGCCGACACAGAAATCACGGGAGAACCGGTCTGCTTTGCCATCCGGTCCGCAGTGCGGTGGCGTGTGCCAGTCTCTTCGGTCGGAATAGACGGATCGGGAACGAGATGAACCCCAGCACGCACAATCCGATTGGCCTCAGCATCGAGAATGATCGCGCCATCCATCTTCGCCAACTCGCGCAGACCCGTCGCCGTGAACGGCACATCGAGGGTGAATCCACCTGAACACAGCGACTCGATCATGCGGTCGTAACCGATCACGATGAGCGCACCCGTGCGTCCGCGCAGGATGCGTTCGAGTCCGCTGCGCAGTTCGGTGCCAGGCGCAAGCGAAGCCAGCATCGATCGAAGTTCTGCGTTGAGCGTCATAAATTAGGACTTTCCCCTCGTGGCCACAAAAGGTGTAACCAAGAGCATTCTAGAACCAAAGGTCGCTTCAAAATCTAGCCAGAGTGTCTTTCGTACGCAATCTGAAACATCGGGGTGGAGTGAACGGGCTATTGCCCGATCGCCCGTAAAGCCGAACGTAAGTCGTGAACACGGGCCACCGACAGCCCGATGCCCGAAAGATCTTCAGTCCCGGCAGGAACAATGGCATGAGTAAAACCGATCCTGGCTGCCTCGCGAAGGCGTGCCTCGACATTGCGAACCGGTCGGACTTCCCCGGCCAAACCGACCTCGCCGATCGCGACGAGACCAGCGGGTAGGGGAGATTCGCCGGCGGCTGAAAACACAGCTAGCGCCACCGCTAAGTCGATCGAAGCTTCCGTCAATTTCGCGCCACCCACAGAAGCTGTGTAGATATCGGCAGCACCTAAAGCGACACCGTGTTTCGTCAAAACGGCAAGGATCATCGCAACTCGGGCCGAGTCCAAGCCGCTCGATGTGCGGCGAGGGGACGGAGTCGTGGCAGGTACGGTCAATGCTTGCACTTCAGCCAGCAGCGGCCGCCTTCCCTCCATCGTGACGGTGACGCATGTCCCCGAAACGGGCGAGGCGTGATGCGAAACGAACAGGCCGGTCGGGTCAGGGACTTCAACAATCCCGCGATCGACGAGATCGAAACAACCCACTTCGTCGACAGGGCCGAAACGGTTCTTGGCCGCCCTCAGTAACCGCAATCGAGAAGTGCGGTCGCCCTCGAACTGCAACACCACATCGACGAGGTGTTCCAGCACGCGCGGACCCGCCACCGAACCGTCTTTTGTGACGTGCCCAACGAGCAGCGTGGCGATCCCTTGCGCTTTGGCGCGATTGATGACCGCGCCAGCCACTTCACGAACCTGAGTGACGCCTCCAGGGACACCGTCGATACTCGATGAACCCATCGTTTGGACAGAATCAACGATCAACAGACTCGGCTCGACCTCATCGATATGTGTCAAGAGCCCACCGAGGTCAGTTTCGGCCGCCAAATACAACTCGGGGTGCAGAGCGCCGGTGCGTTCGGCCCGCAGGCGAACTTGAGCAGCTGATTCCTCACCTGACACATACAAGGTGCGACGGTCAGATGCTGCCCACCGGGCCGCTACTTCAAGCAGCAGAGTCGACTTGCCGACGCCGGGTTCGCCAGCTAGCAACATGACAGCGCCGGGCACCACGCCGCCACCCAAAACTCGATCGAGTTCAGCGATGCCAGATGACGTTGCTTTCGCGTCTTGGATGCCGACCTCAGCGATTGGAACGGCCGGTGAACTGACCGGACCGGGTGTAGTGCGAGTTGTGCGTGCGGCGCCAGCAACATCGACTGTTCCCCAGGATTGGCACTCGCCACAGCGTCCGACCCATTTGGAGGTAGTCCAACCGCATTCAGCGCACGCGAACGCGTTCTTCGTTTTCACAGTCATGCCAGTCAGCCTAAATGCCGACTCTGACATTCACTGGCCACAACAGGGGCCTGTTGAAAAAACGTGCGGGCGAGACTCGTCGTGGAAAACGAATCAGAGTCGAACTTCGCCATTCGGTGTTTCAAACACGGCCGACATGATGCCGGGGCTGCCATGTGGTGCCACCCAGTTCACGTCAACGTCGTCTAGCGCGATGATCGCCTTTTCGCCGAGCCAGTCTGAAATACGTTCAGGATTTCCAGCAATATCGAGGCTCACCAGTCGGACCGTTGCTTCGGCCATCTGCGAAGGGTGCTCTTCGGCCGGCACATCCCAGCAAATCACGAACGGCAGTTGCGGATCAGCTTTCGTTCCGTTCACGCCAATCTGGCGCCAGGTCAGGTTGTAGCCGTCAGGGCGGTGCCTGTTGCCAGAAACCGCATGACGACCGATCTTGTGCTCAACAGGTTCGATCTCGTCCACCGAAACACACCAGCCGAGCCAGCCGCCACCTGAGGCGGTGCGCTCGCGAACGGCTTGACCAAAAGGCGCCTTATCGGATGCCGGATGATCGAGGGCTTCGACGATTTCGATGTATTGCCCGTCGGCGAGAGGCAACACCATATTGATCGTCCCGAAGCGCGGATGAGCGCCACCTGGAAGAAACTCTGCGCCGAAGAGGGCAGACAACTCAGCAGCCGTTTCCTTGAGGTTCTTCGAGCCAACGGCAAAGGACAAGTGATCCAAGTGCATGACTACATTCTTGCCCCTGTGTGGGCCAGCAATGTGGTGTGGGTCACTGGCCGGAGCCAGAACGGATCAGTTAGTATCCGCGGGATGCGGAACCGGACGGCCCGCTGCGATGAATGCCTCACAGTGATCGACGAGCAAGGCGTAACCAGCTTCACCCATGAGTGCGGTTAATTCGGCACTGCTTGACCGGAACACAGGTTCGCTGCCGACATGCGCTTCGGTGTTTGATGTGCAGTACCAATCCAAGTCGGCGCCACCGGGGCCCCACCCTGAACGCGTGTATTCCGAGATTGTGGTTTCGGTGTACGTCTTTCCGTCGCCGGGATCTACTTCTCGGAACGTGCGTCGTAATGGCAACTGCCAACACACGTCTGGCTTCGTCTCTACTGGATTTCGGCCGGTCGCGAGTGCATGTGCGTGAAGCGCACACCCGTATCCGCCGGCGAAGTCTCGCGAATTGTGGAAAATGCAGGCGCCGTCGATCGCGCGCGTCTTGCGGTCGCCATCGGCGTCCACTTCGGTCCACCCGTTTCGGTGGCCTTCGTCATGCAGTTCCCACTCAGTTGGGTCGAGTTGATCTACGAACTGGCGTACTCGCGCCTCGTCTTCGTCGCCGCTGAAATGCGCACCCAGTGTGCAGCAACCCACCTCGGGTGAGGTGTCGTAAATGCCGGGGCAGCCTTGACCGAAAATGCACGTCCAGCGCGAGGTCAACCACGTCAAGTCGCATCGGAACACCTCATCAGGGTCGTCCGGGTTCGTAAACTCAACGAAATTTCGGGGGAAGCCGAGCGCAATTTCAACCATCGGTGTAAGCCTAACCGGCGCGTCGCGACCGAACACGGGTTTGGGCCTCGCGAATCTGGGCGCCACGCTTTTTCAAAACCGTGGGTGACAACGGGCGGTCACATAAGTAGTCAGGGAGCACCATGTTTCGATGGCGGCGTACAGATTAGGCTGAGAAGGTGAGCACAGAATCGCCGCGCATTTCGCTGTCGACCTCCTCGGTATACCCCTTGGGTACCGCGGCTGGGTTTGAGTTGGCTAAACGCACCGGCTACGACGCGGTCGAAGTGATGGTCGGCGTAGACGACGTTTCCGCCGACATCAATGCGGTGCGCGCGCTCTCGGAAGCACATGAAATCCCGATCGCCTCCGTCCACGCGCCATGCCTGCTTGTGACTCAACGAGTGTGGGGGACTGAACATTGGGGCAAGCTCCATAAGGCCGCCGAAATGGCCATGACTGTAGGCGCCGATACCGTCGTCGTTCACCCGCCGTTTCGTTGGCAGCGCGAGTACGCTCGCGGGTTCGTCAAAGGTATTGCCAAACTCGAAGACGAGTACCCCGTCACATTCGCGGTCGAGAACATGTATCCCTGGCGTACCGGAAACCGCGTCTTTCAGGCCTACGCGCCCGGCTGGGATCCTTCAGACTTCACCTACAAGAACGTCACGATCGACTTTTCGCACGCGGCCGTTGCCCGGATTGACACGTTGAAACTATTGAAGAACCTCGGCGAACGCGTCGCACACATCCACTTGGCCGACGGCACAGGGTCAGCCTTCGACGAGCACCTCGTTCCCGGTCGCGGAACGCAAAACTGCGGTGCCTTACTTGAGCACCTCGTCGCTACTGGTTTTACCGGAAATATCGCGGTCGAAATCAATACTCGTAAAGCAGCCGATGAGGCTGCCCGAGAAGCGGACCTGTTGGAAGCGCTCGCTTACGCACGCCTGCACACCGCGCCAGTCGCGACAAAGAACAGCGACGCTACCGGCGCTTGAATAAACCTCGCTCAGCTCGCCGAAGGTTGACTGAGGCGATGCGCCACGGCTGTGCCAACAATGAGTTGCAACTGATGGAACAGCATGAGCGGCAAAATCATCAGGCCAAGCGAAGCGTCCGGGAACAGCACTAGCGCCATCGGCAGACCAGACATGAGCGACTTGTTTGTCGCCGCAAAGAATGCCGCAATTTGACGAGGGCGACCGAATGGCCTGCCGCCGAACCAAGCAACGAGCGCAGCTACAGCGAACAAGAGTACGCACACCGCGATGATCAACGCCAAGTCGGGCAATGCGACCGTATGCCAGACGTCGGCGTTCGTTCCGCTGCTGAAACCGATATAGACAATGAAGACGATGATCAATTTGTCGTAGCTGATGAGTCGTGAATCTGACGACGCGGCGCGCGGCCGGACGAACCGCCGTGCGACCTGGCCGATAACGAACGGCGCCAACAAGAGCCCCACGATCCGCAAAATCGCTCCGGCATCGATCGACACGCTTTGGCTGAGCAGTGCGCTGACGAGCAAGGGTGTGATGAAAACGCCCAACATGCTCGATCCGGAAGCAGAAACCACCGAGATTGATCGATCCCCGCCCGCGATGCTGGTGAGCGCGAGAGCCGTCTGGACAGTTGACGGGACTAGCGTCAGGTACACGATCCCGGTGACTACCGGCGCCGAAACGGCATCGCCAGCGAGAGTTTGAAAGGCCCACCCCATGAGTGGAAAAAGCCCAAAGGTAATTCCCCAGATGAATGCGTGGACGCGCCAGGCGCCAAGGCCACTCATGACCTCGCGCGTTGGCAACCGGTAGCCATGGAGGAAAAATAACGCCACGACAGCGATCTCAGAAAGGACCAGCGCGTAGTCGAAAACTGATCCTGTCAACGGCAGAAAGATGCCGAGCGCTGCGAAAGCCAACAGCGCCGCAACGAAGGGGTCGAAACGAATACGCACACCCTGAGACTAGGCTCACAGTATGGGCAAACGCACAGCAGTCCTCGGTGGCGGAGTCATGGGCAGCACCTTGATGCGCTCGGTTATCGCGGCAGGACACCCCGACGTCGTCGTGATCGAAAAGAACTCAGAACGCGTCAAAGAACTCGTTCGGGACTATCGCGTGACGGCCGGCCCGGACCTTGAACTGATCGACGGTGCGGACGTCTTGATTCTCGCGGTGAAGCCGCAGGACGTTCCCGCCCTATTGCCCCAACTTGCTGACCGAGTATCCGATGCGACGATCGTCGTTTCGCTCGCAGCCGGCGTCAAAACGACGACGCTCGAAGCAGGGCTGGGGCATCAAATCCCCGTCGTGCGGGTCATGCCCAATACGCCAGCAGTCGTTGGTGAGGGAATGTTCGGTGTGTCGCCAGGTGTCCATGTGTCGGCTGAACAGTTGGAATCGGTCGAGGAATTGCTCGCTGCTGGCGGCAAGTCGATCGTCATTCCCGAGGATCAGCAAGACGCGTTGACGTCTGTGTCGGGTTCGGGCCCTGCCTACGTTTTCTACCTCGCCGAGAGCATGATTGCGGCCGGTGTTGCCGAAGGGTTAGACCCGGACGTGGCTAGGCAGCTCACCAACCAGACGCTGGTGGGGGCCGCGAAACTCTTGGCCGAGTCAACTGAAACGCCAGCAGAGTTGCGACGCCAAGTGACGTCGCCCAAGGGAGCCACCTACGAAGCGACAACGACCTTCGACGAGTCGGGGGTCGCTGCAGGCCTCGTGAAAGGCATCCGGGCTGCCGCGAAACGATCTGCGGAACTAGGCTGAAAGGTATGGAGGAATCGGATGCCAACGCAACGCGCGAGTACGAGCGCGCGTGTGTAGTTTTCGACGAGAGGCTGACTGAATATAACTTCGGCCCCTCCCATCCAATGGCGCCCGTCCGCGTCAAGTTGACGATGGAACTCGCACGAGATTTGAACGTGCTCGATGACATCGACATTGTGCCAGCGCGACCAGCAACTGAAGATGAACTGGCGTCGGTGCATTCGGAAAAATACATCGAGCAAGTCATGCACGTGTCGAAGCATCCAATTCATAGCGAACCCACGGCGGGGCTAGGCACCGAAGACAATCCAGTTTTTGAACACATGCACGAAGCAAGTGCGTTGATTGCCGGTGCGAGCCTCGAGGCGGCAAAGCTCGTCTGGACGGGTGAGCGACGCCGAGCGATCAACGTGAGCGGTGGACTCCACCATGCGATGCCGAACCGTGCGAGTGGGTTTTGCATCTACAACGACATCGCCTTAGGTATCCAATGGATGCTCGACAACGGAGCGGAACGAATCGTTTATATCGACGTCGATGCGCACCACGGTGACGGCGTGCAGGCGATGTTCTATCACGATCCGCGAGTTCTGACGATCTCTTTGCACGAGTCGCCCAAGACGCTGTTTCCAGGTACTGGCTATTCGACAGAAATT
>SSHC01000110.1 GCA_008017265.1 Aeromicrobium sp. | reverse complement strand
CGTGTTCGAACAGCGGTTCCGTAGTTCGATCAAAGCTCCGAGCGCCGAGAACGTGAGCAAACTTTCGCACGCACGCGTTGTTAATTGAACGCCTGTCGAGCAACGAAGTCAACGGTCGAGAAGTTCACCTATCGCGTGTCAGTCGTCTTCGGGAAGTGACGGATCTGGCGGAGTAATGATAGGCCTGGCGACGGTCAGGGTGACTGAAGTTCCCGGTGCCACATTCGTTCCCTGTTGCGGGTTCTGGGCGATGACTTTACCGTCGGCTTCGAGCGACAGCGTGTCTTCCACGATCGAGAACTTCAGCCCAGCATCCGTAAGTGCTTTCTGGGCTTGCTCGAGGTTCATACCAACCACATTCGGCACCTGAACTTGACCTTCCGAAACGATCAACGTGATGGTCGAACCCATCGGAACACTCGAGCCAGCGGTGGGGTTCGAGTTCAGTACTTGATCCTTTGGTTCCGAACTCGCGATTGCGCGCTTCTTGACGACGAACCGGAATCGCTCGCCCTCCAACATTCTCTTGGCTTCGTCATATGACAAGTGCTGAAGCTCTGGCACTTCGACTCGTTCTGGGCCGGAACTCACGATCAAGTCGACTCGCGAACCAACCTCGACGTTCCGACCGGCACCTGGATCTGTCCCAATGACAAGACCCTGTTCGACGTCCATGGACGGCTGGGTGATGGTTTCGCCTACCAACAGCCCCTTGGACTCGATACGGTTCTTTGCCGTGGTGATGTCGGAGCCGGCGGCGATCGTCGGAACCGTGGTGGTTTCGGCAGGAGGGTCTTCCTGATTGAGAAACAGGACGAACCCGAGCATGGCCATGAGCGCCACGACGACCAAACCAATAGCCCACCACTTACCTTTGCCCGAGCCTTCGTTCTCGTCGTCGTCCTCGAAAGTATCAACGCCCAAGGTGTCAATCGCGGGCACAATTTGGGTTGCCGCGCCGCCACCGATGATGGGCACGGCCTGGGTGGGTGCGTCAACCGTTCCACCGTTGAGCGCCAGTTCGATATCACGACGCATGTCGGCGGCACTGGAATAACGTTGTTCAACGTCCTTCGCCAGCGCCTTGGAGACAATTCGATCCATCGCCAACGAGACATCGGGGTTGAGTTGCGAAGGCGGACGGGCTTCCTCGCGTACGTGCTGGTAGGCGACCGAGACGGGACTCTCGCCAACAAACGGCGGACGCCCGGTCAACAACTCAAACAAGACGCAACCGGTGGAGTAGATGTCGCTGCGCGCGTCAACCGTCTTGCCCCGCGCTTGTTCGGGCGAAAGATACTGGGCAGTGCCGATCACGGCGGCCGTTTGGGTCATTGCCGAAGACGTATCGGAAATGGCACGGGCGATGCCGAAATCCATCACCTTCACTTTGCCGTCGGACGTCAACATGATGTTGGCCGGCTTGATATCGCGGTGAATGATCCCGGCACGGTGGCTGTAGTCAAGGGCAGCAAGAATGTCAGCCGTGATGCTGAGTGCTCGTTCAGGCAAAATCCGGCGCCCGTCTCGCAGCACATCGCGCAACGTGCGTCCTTCAACAAGTTCCATCACGATGTACGGCAGGATGTTGCCGTGCGCATCGGGGGCCTCGCCCGTGTCGTAGACCGCGACAATCGACGGATGGTTCAGCGAGGCCGCCGACTGTGCTTCGCGCCGGAATCGCTCAAGGAACGTCTCGTCGGCCGCTAGATCAGCCCGAAGCTGTTTGATCGCTACGGGTCGACCTAAGCGCAAATCGCGTCCGCGACGAACTTCGGCCATGCCACCGCGGCCGAGAAGTTCGCCCATTTCGTAGCGATCGCCGAGTGGAACCATCGGGTTGTTTGCTTCGGTCATAGTGTCCAGTCTCCCAAATGCGGTGAAAAGGTCGTGGATGTCATCGCAATGCTGCCTCCATAACGGCCCGTGCAATAGGGCCTCCGAGGCGTCCGCCAGCGATATCGCCGGTGTCTTTTGTTGATTCAACAAGCACGGCTACGGCGACTTGTGGGTCGTTCGCCGGGGCAAAACTCACAAACCAAGCGTAGGCAGGGCGGTCAGGTGCCGATTGTGCTGTGCCGGTCTTGCCGGCCACCTTCACGCCACGAATCTTGGCCGGACGCCCCGTGCCAGAGTCAACCGTCGTGACCATCATCGCCGTGAGTTCGTCGGCGTCGGCTGGCGTCATGGCCTCAGCCAGTTCTTGTGGCACGATCTGTTCGATGATTTGAGTATTCGGCGCCCGCAGCGTGCGTACCAACTGGGGTTTCATGACAATCCCGTCATTGGCGATTCCGGCCGCCACCATCGCCATTTGGATGGGTGTGGCGCGAACTTCGAATTGGCCGATAGCGGACTGGGCCAACTGGGGGTCTTCGAGTTCTTTATCTTTGGCAGTGAAGTGACTGGCGTACGAGCCCAAGTCTGTCAAGGGCTTGCTCTCGAATCCGAAGGCCGTTGCTTTGTCGGCAAGCTTTTCTTGACCGACCTCTAGTCCGAGCCACCCGTACGACACGTTGCATGACACCGCGAGCGACTTCTCAAAAGTGATCCGGTTACCACCACATGAACCACCACCAGAATTCGTCAACGTGTAGTCGATTCCTGGGAAGGTGAGCTCGCGTCCAGCCTTCACCATCGACTTTCGACCTAAGCCCATGTCCTCAATTGCGGTGGCTGCCGTAATGAGTTTGAAGGTGGAGCCGGGCGGTAGCGCTGACCGGGTCGAGCGATTGAGCATCGGCTTCGATGCGTCTGCATTGAGGCGGGCCCATGCGGCTTGGACGGATTTGAGATCGTGGCTAGCCAATTCGTTCGGGTCGTACGTCGGTTGCGAAGCCATGGCCAGAATAGATCCGGTAGCCGGCTCAATCGCGACCACAGCCCCCATGCGCTTATTGCCCAGATCGGCCAGGCTCGCAGCCGCCGCCGCTTGAGCTTGGGGATTGATCGTGAGTTCGACGCTGCCGCCTTGGGGCTTCTTATTCGAAACTAGATCGACGAGGCGATTGACGAACAACCGATCATCGTTGCCCGACAGGACCGAATTGTACGTTTGTTCGATTCCTTCGCGACCGTAAATGTACGAGTAGTAGCCGGTGATGTCGGCATACAGTTTTCCTTGCGGATACCGGCGTTGGAACGCCCACTGCGTGTCGACCGGAACCGATTCGGCAATGGGTTCGCCCGCAACAAGGATCGAGCCGCGTTCACGACTGAACTCCTCGTCAATTACGCGTCGGTTATCGGGACGTGCGTTGAGGTCGGTGGCTTGTACGACTTGAAGATGATTGATGCCGAGCAGCAATGACAAGAACAACAGGCCAAAGGTGATGGCAAGCGCGCGAATTGGCTTGTTCACTTGAGCTTCACCACCTGAGTTTCTTCGTCGGCCGAAAAATCGAGCACTTCAGGCGCGGGACGTCGAGTCTGGTGACTGATGATGAGCAGGAGCGCGATGATGGCCCAGTTCATCACGATAGACGAACCACCATGAGCCAAAAACGGAGTCGTTAGGCCAGTAAGCGGAATCAGGTGCGTGACGCCGCCTGTCACTACGAAAACTTGAAACGCCATCGAGGCGGTCAAGCCAATAGCTAGAAGTTTGCCGAAGGCGTCGCGGCAGGTGAGCGCGATGCGAATACCGCGCTCGACGATGAGCACGTAAATCATGATCACAGCCATCAGGCCGGTGAGCCCCAGTTCTTCACCAATTGATGTGAGGATGAAATCCGAAAAGCTGAATGGGGTCAACGTGGGTCGACCTTCGCCCCAGCCGCGTCCCAAGACGCCACCGTGTGCCATGCCATACAAAGCGTTGATGATTTGGAAGTTCTGGTCGGGGTTCGCCCATGGATCGAGCCAAGCAGAGACGCGCCGTTGTACGTGGGAGAAGTTCAAGTAGCCGAACCAGGCACCCACTACGAACAGACCAGTGCCCACGAAAATCCAGCCGGGCCGTTCGGTTGCGACGTACAACACCACAACGAATAAGCCGAAGAACAAGAGCGAGGAGCCGAGGTCCCGTTGAAATACCAAGATGCCCAGGCTCAACAGCCAAGCCATCACAATCGGGCCGAGATCTCGCCCTCTGGGCCAGTCGATTCCAGCGAACCGCTTTCCGGCCAGTGCGAGAGCGTCACGCTTAACGACGAGATAGCCCGCGAAGAAAATGGCGAGCGAAATCTTGGCAGCTTCGCCCGGCTGGAAACTGAACGGACCGATATGGATCCATAGTCGAGCACCTCGGATTTCTTGGCCGACGACCGGCAAGAGCGGCATCAACAAGAGCGCGATCGCGATGAACCCGAACGTGTACGTGTATTTCTGCAGGATTCGGTGATCACGCACCACGACCATCACAATGATGAACCCGGTAATGCCTACCACTGTCCATGTCATTTGAGAGGTCGCGAGGGAGCCGGCGGTTGCATTTTTGGCTTGGCGAGCTAGATCGATTCGGTGAATCATGGTGATGCCAATGCCGTTCAAGGTCACGACGAGTGGCAAAAGGATCGGATCGGCATAGGGGAGCAAGAACCGCACAGCAAAATGCGCGGCCAAGGCCACGGCGGAGAAAAGTACGGCAAAGGTGTACACACTTGCGGGCACCGTCTCGTTCACGGCGAGCTCGACCGAGATACGGGCTCCTACTGCTAACGCGATCGCAACGATCAGCATCGCCAACTCTGTGTTGCGACGCTTACGAGGTGCCCACGCTGGCGAACTCATGGGGTCGGCTCCGTTGGGCTCGGCGATGTGCTTCGAGTGGGGTTGGAGGTGGCGTTCGGAGAAGGACTTGCCGAGGGGCCGGTGAGATCGGGTAAATCGGCGCGATTGGCGGCTTCGGTTTCAAGGCCTTTCACGATTCGCTTGGCTTCGGCCATATCGGTCGCGGTAATTCCGCTCTCGACTCGCTGGCGGGAGAACGTGGACAACTGATCGACGCTGATACTCGTTGTTTGGGAGACGCTATGGAGGTCGAGTCCGGGAACGTCGATATCAACACCACGATAAATCACCACAACGCCGTCGTTGGCGGCGATGAAGAACTGGCGTTGTGTCCAGTCGTAGGCAAATGCCGTCGCAGCGGCCGCACCAAGGATGACAACCGCAATAGCAAAGAAAACACGTAGCTTACGAAACTTCGGCTCAGGCAAGGGCGCGTATCGCAACTCTTCTGGATCGAGCAAGGGAACCGCTTCGTCACCGCCGGGGTGATCGACTTCGTCGAGGTCAACGTCATCGCTCATCGGCGCCTGCCCCGAACCACTGCCATTGAGTAAATCGAGACTTGGTTGAGGGTTCTCCACGGCCGAACCGGTTACTTGCGGACGCCCATCCGCACACGAAAGCTCGGCGTCTAGAGGTGCGTTCAACTCGACGAACTCGGCAATGACAACAGAAACATTGTCGTGACCGCCTGCAGCGAGCGCCTGAGAAACCAACTCAGCGGCGGCGGCGTCGACGGATTCGAGTCGTAACGCTTGGTCGATGATGTCGTCGTCGACCATGTCGCTCAAACCGTCACTGCACAGCAAGTAGCGATCGCCAGCGGCTGGTTGCAGCCACGTGAATTCGGGGTCGAAATCATCGCGACCAAGGATTGCGCGAAGCAATAGGGAGCGTTGGGGGTGCACGCGGGCTTCGGCTCGAGTCAACCGGCCTTCGTCAATGAGGCTTTGCACGAAGGTGTGGTCGGTACTGATTTGTGCGAGGCGGCCACCGCGGAACCGATACATTCGTGAATCGCCAATATGAGCGACTGCGAGTTTTTCGCCGTCCCACAACGTCGCATCGAGTGTCGTGCCCATGCCTTCGAACCGTGGTTGAGACCGGATCGCTTCGCCCACGCGGTGATTTGCCATGGACACCGCGTCGGTAAGGGCATCGAGTGCTGTGCCGTCCGTTTCGGGATCAAGATCACGGTCGATCTCGCGCAACGCTTCCATCGTGATTGCAGACGCTAGATCACCAGCGGCCGCACCGCCCATGCCGTCGGCAATGACGAGCAACCGAGGACTCGCGTATCCGGCGTCCTGGTTATTAGGTCGGCGCAGCCCCACATCGGTGAGGGCGACATAGCGATAGGTGAGCGCGGCCATCAGGGGCGCAGCTCCACGATGGTTTTCCCGAGCCGTACAGGCGTGCCGACGCCGATGGGTACGGGTGAAGAGACACGTTGGTTTCCGATGTAGGTGCCGTTAGTTGAACCCACGTCTTCGACGAACCATTGCTCACCGTTGGTGGCGAACCGAGTGTGGCGCGTCGAGACGTAGTCGTCATTGAGCCTGATAGCAGCGTCCGTACCGCGTCCTAGCAGGATCGGTTCGGTGCCCAGTGGCACACTTTGCCCTTGATTCGGGCCATCAATAACCACCAGATGTCGTGGTTTACCCCGCATCTTTTTGGACTTCTTGACCGGCTTCGGCTTCGTGGCCTTTTTGGCTTTCGCGGTAGCGGATTTTGCGCCGAAAAGATCAGTTCGGATTACCGAAACTGCCGAAAGAACGAATAGCCACAGCACAGCCAAATAACCGAGCTTGATGGCGAGGAGAGTTAGTTCGCTCATTCGGTTTCCTCCGTAATGGAGACGGTAATGAGCGTGTTTCCGAGTCGGATCTGCGAGCCATTTGCAAGGGCACTTTCGGGAACTCGGCGACCGTCAACGGTGATGCCGTTGGTGGAACCGAGGTCTCGTACCGTCACGACGGATCCTTCTGTTCGTATCTCGGCGTGATTACGTGAAATGCCGGGATCGTCGATCTTGAGATCAGCGGTGGAGCCACGCCCAATCGTCAGTACGGGAGTACTGACCGGATGGCGCAATCCACCGATATCGAGTACGACAGTTGCGCGACGAATTGCTGTTTCGGTCATGGGCTGGCCAGGAGCAGGGGAAACGGACGCTGTCGCTTTACTGTGCACGTGAAAGCGCCCCGTATGGAGGGATTCGTCTTCAGCGAAGGTGATCGAGATGTTTCCGGCGGGGGTGTAACGCTGTTCGGTGATGTGTTCGCTTATGAGCGTTCGCAGTTCTTGCGCGAGGGTGCTACCGAACTGGTTGAGCCGGTCATAGTCGGTCGTAGACAGTTCGATCGTGAAGTCGTTGGGGACGAGAACACGGTCACGACTCAAGATATTCGTGTTGTTGTCAATTTCGCGTTGCAGCGCAGCGGCAAGTTCAACCGGTTGTACTGCGCTGCGAAAAACACGAGCGAAAGCGCCCGTAACAGCGTTTTCGAGTCGCTGCTCGAAACGTTGCAATACGCCAGCCATCGTGTTCCCTTCGCGGCAGAATCTCAGTGCCGTGCCTTTTTGTGTCTAGTCGATCGTATCGGCACGGTGCCGTCGTGTGCAGTTTCTCGGTGCAGTGGCGAGAGAAATGTGTGGCCTTTGAGGGGAGGATGAGTGTTCGACTGATAGAGTTTCGACGTTGTTGCGCACGTGGCGGAATGGTAGACGCGCTGGCTTCAGGTGCCAGTGTCCGCAAGGGCGTGGAGGTTCGAATCCTCTCGTGCGCACTCCTGTGATGTCTCAGGGCATCCCGGACGCCTGAACCAACGGACGTGGGTTTGGGCGTCTTTTATTAAGTCTTCGGATCTGGGCGTGGCTTGCGTCACTTTTGACCCCCTGCTGTGGCATTGTTTTCGCAATTGTCCATGTTCTGGTCGGGGGTTGTAGTGAATCTCATGGGTTTTGCTGCTTGGGGTTGGCGTCGGGGATTATTTGCTTCGGGTGTTCTGGTGTTGTCGTTGGCGCTGTTGGTGTCGATGAGTCCGGCGGGGTTTGCTGTCCCAGCACCGGCTTCTGATGAGGATTCGGTCTCTGCTGCGGGGTCGTTGTTTCAGTCTGCGGGCAGTGAGCCGGGGGTGGCTCCGGATGTGGTGTCGGCTCAGGTGGCAGCTAAGGCGCAGGGGCGGCCGATTGAGGTGGAGTCTTTGCGTGATGAGTTTTCGTCGACGTGGGTGAATCCGGATGGAACATTAACGACGGATGCGCATCAGGGTCAGATCCGGTTCCGTGATGAGGCTGGCGCGTGGGTTGATGTTGATTTGACGGCGAAAGCCGATTCTGATGGGTCGGCTGGTGCTGCGGCGCATCCTTTGGGTGTGCAGGTGGCGGGCAAGTCTCGGGGTGCTGATGGTGAACGCCGGACAGTGAAAACTGCGGTCGATGTCAAAGATTCAGGCGAGGATTCGAAGGCTGAGGATTCCGGCAAGCCGGTTGATTCGTCGAAGACGCCCACGTCTGAAGAATCTGGCTCGACGGGGTCTGAGGCTTCGAAGTCGAAGCAGACCGGTGGGGAGTCTGACTCTGGCGAACCATCCACCGAACCGTCCACGGAACCAACGAAGGAGCCAGTCAAGGAGCCAGCTAAGGAGGCTCCGGAGGTTCGCGACGATGTGAAACAGGTGCCGACGAGTTTGGTGCGGGTTGTTGAGTCGAAGAAGCGTTCGGTGGGGTTGGCGTGGCCGGGTTTGTTGCCGGAGCCCAAATTTAAGGGCACGCAGTCGCGGTATGTGGATGTGGAGCCGGGCGTTGACGTGGTGGTGTCGAATCTGCGGACGGGTTTCCGGTGGGATGTGGTAATCACGAGTGCTGAGGCTCGCGACCGGATTCTGGCTGACCAGTCTCGTGGTGATCTGGTCTGGGAGTTCGGCCTGGATACGCAAGGGTTAACAGCCAAACCGGGCGAGGATGGCAGCATCTCGTTTGTGGACGCTAAGGGCACCGAAGTGTCGGTGTTGACTGCCCCGCGTGCCTGGGATGGGCTGGTTGACGAACGCTCCCTGGAGCATCCGAATCAGACGACGGTGGGTATGAAACTGGTTGGTGAGGGCGCTGACCTACGGGTGCGGTTGAGTGTGGATCGGGCATGGTTTGGCGCGAAGGATCGGGTGTTTCCGATCACGATCGATCCGACGTATGCGACAGGTTCAAATGTGACGACGAGCCTGGATACGGACGTGTCGAGCGCGAATCCGAACTCTACGGCCGGGTATGCGCGTGATGATATTCGTGTGGGCACGTATAACGGTGGCGGCGATAAGGTGCGGTCGTATCTGAATTTTCCGTTGTCACAGTTTAAGAACAAAGACATTGTGTCAGCGAAGTTGAACCTGTATTTGCATCATTCGTGGTCTTGCACGGCCAAACCCTTCACAGTCAAAAGTTCCGGTGTGGCGAGCTCCGGGACGAATTGGAGTAACAAACCCAGCACAACTTCAACGTTTACGGTCTCGATGACGACCGCGAAAGGCTATTCCTCAAGTTGTGGTGATGCGTGGGTGCGTCCAAATATCACGAATCTGGTGAAAGCGTGGTCCGGGACAACCGCATCAACAGGTGGTATTCGTCTGTCGGCTAGTGAGTCTGACAATTTCGGGTGGAAACGGTTCCGGTCGCTGGAATCAGCTAAGGACCCGTACGTGTCGTTCACCTACAACCGGCCACCGAACACGGTCCCGGTTCCGAGTGTCACTGGCGGTTATTCGTATACGCCACCGGGCGGTGGTGCGGGGGTGTATACGTCGGTGCTGAAGCCTCAGTTCAGTGTGGTGGTGACAGATCCTGATGCTAATTCGTGGACCTCGACGATTGAGGTGCATACCGCGAAAACTGGTACCGGCACACTGGTGACGTCGTGTTCGACGGCTTCGGTGGCTTCTGGTGCGAAAGGTTCTTGCACGATACCTATCGTGTTAGACGATAACACTGAATATTTTGTGCGCGCGAAAGCTAAAGACGAACGAGGACTCTGGAACGCCGCCTGGTCAGCGTGGCAACCCATACGCGTCGCCGCCACCACACCGGCTGCGCCGCTCGTTTCGTGTGATGACGGGCACGGCAACTATTTTTGGTCACAGACGACACCTAGTGCGTCGGTGACGTGTGAGGTGACAGCCGCAGGTACAGGTTTTTCCGCACCGAGCAAGATCGAATTGTATGCGGCAGGAGCTAAGTTGCATGATTGGTCGATCACTCCATCGAGTAATGCGGCTGACACAAAGAAGACGTTCACGATCCCGAATGCGGTTGGTACGCACTCGTTTGTGGCGCGCGCGGTCACACCGAGTGTGCTGTCTGCCGATAGTGGCCGGCTTGAGCGAGGCTACGGCATTCCGGAGTTGGAGAGCCCAATCCAGGGAGTGACATCTACGGGAGTTATCCCGGTTCGTGGCACGTTACCCACTCCCAGCGGCAGTTCCCTGGTGGGCACGATTCAGTTTCGGTTGGCTGGTGTTGAGAACGTCAATGAACCGTGGACTCATCACGGTGATTTGACCCTCACCAGTGCGGGTGGGTCAACGACCGTGTCTGGCGGGTTTAATGTCGCGTCGCTCGACTTGGATGCCAGCCTCTTGCGTAGTCCGCTTGCTGTGGAGGTGCGCGCCTGTGTTGCCACGGTTTTGTCAGGTGAGTCGTGTGTGGCCACAACGGCGCCGACGAAGGTGGTGCGTTTGCCGTCCGCGTTTGGTAACGGCTACCCCACTGATGACTCGGCAGGCGCAGTCAATGTGGCGCTCTTTACCGGTGAGATCGTCACCGATGAGACCGACGTGGATGTGGCCACGATGAGCGTGGCCCGTTCTTATGCGTCGTTTGGTGCTGATGGCAGTTTGGCCGATGAAGTGCGCGGCATCTTTGGTCCCGGTTGGACAGCAGAGTTCGGGGCGATTTCAGGAATGGCCGAATGGGTATTTGCCGACTCGACCCACGCCACGGGAACTGTGAGTTTGACCGATCCCGAAGACGGGACTGTACTGGTGTGGTCGCATCCGACGGGAAAACGCGGCACCTACACTTACTCTGGTCATGCTGAATATGAGCCGGTGACCGAAGAGACCGAAGATTCCGATATTCGTCTCGTGCTGAAACCTGCCCCCACTGGGGGACACATGTTTGAGGCCACGGAATTTGATGGCACAGTCACCACGTGGCTGCCAACGGCTACGTTGAACCCGGCAGTGCAGACCACATGGCGGCCTTCGGGGGTTGTTGACGCCTCTGATACTGGGCAGGCTGGGACGTTCTATTTCGCTGATTTGGATGATCCGAAGAAACGGATCAATCAGATTGTGTCGGTGCCGGTTGGCAAGACTATGGAACAGTGTTCGGCCACGGTTGAGTGGACGATGACGGCACGTGGCTGCTCTCGGCTCAATATCACCTATGGAGCCAGTAACAGTGGCGGAGATGCTGAAGATCAGGTCAAATCAGTGTCGGCAACAGTGTTCGATCCGGACACTCAAACGTTCATCACCAAACCGATGGCCACCTATACGTACGATGCCCAGAAGCGTCTCATCATGGCCACAGACGTGCGGTCCGGGCTGTCCACGCGATACGCATGGAATGGAAACACGAGCCAACTTGCTGTGATCACGCCGGCAGGTCAAGCACCGTACCGGTTGTGGTACCAAGGCAGTACTGGCAATCAAAAGATCTCGATGGTCACGAGAGACTCAGCGTCGGCGTCTTCGTGGAATTCGGATGTCACCGCACAACCTCCTGCTGGGTCGATGGCGTTGGCCCGATACCAATATGACATTGACCCAGCAGGTGACGGCACTCATTTGCCTGACCTGTCAGCATCAGCTGCCGGAGCGTGGCATCAACCGCGCACTCCAACGGCTGGCTATGGCGTGTTCGGCCCGGATTACGCATGGGATGGTCAACTAGCGAACCCGAAACCAGCAGCGGATGCGAACGCATGGCGGTATGCGTCATTGCAGTACGCCACTGCCGATGGGTATACGGTCAATACCGCGAATTTTGGTGCGGGTGACTGGCTGATTGACGCGACCGATTATGACAGTGAAGGTCGGGTAGTACGCGAACTCGATACCGGAGCGATCAACGAGATCCGTGCTCACGCCGGAGACATGAGTCCTGCTGAAGCTGATGCTTTGAGCACGCAGACGGTCTATGACGAGCATTCCAATCCGGTGAGTGTGATGGAACCACGCCGTGAAGCCGTTGCAAGTTTCGTGTCGCTGCAGGGGCTGCGCCCTCACACGAAATACACCTACGATCAAGGTGCGCCTAACAGCAATATCAACCCCAAAACCGGCAACCCATATGGTCTTGTCACCTCCACGCGTCTGTTCGCACGTGAAGCAGCAGGCAGTGACGTGGGGCTAACGAGTCACACCATTACTGGCTATGCGCCGATCGAATCGGGCGACGTCTCGGGTTGGGACTTGGGGATGGCGACAACGGTGACGCAACGGGAGACGTTTTTCCCGAACACGGCTAACGATATTGTGACGCGTACCCGGTATGACGCGCGTGGCCGTGTGATCGAAACGCGTCAACCGACTGCGACGTCTAGTAGCGACCCGGGGACAACGAAGACGTTGTATTACACGACCGGTACTCATCCGGTGGTGACCGAATGTGGTCAGCGCCCTGAATGGGAGGGCATGGTCTGCCAAAGTGGGCCGGGCGCGGGTGTCGGCTCTGACACGTTCCCGGTCACCACCTACACCTATAACGAGTGGTGGCAGACCATCGAAGTCAAAGAAAAAGCCGTGAAAGCTGGCAGCGAGGTGACCCGCACCACGACGACAACATTTGATGCGAAGGATCGCGTCGAAACGGTGACCGAGACGTCGAACATTCCCGGCTCGATTGGCCGCGCTGGCACTCAAACTCTGTATGACGATGCGACCGGACTGGTTGTCGGCACGAAAACCATCGGCACGAACAAGCAGATTACGCACGCGTTCGACGGGTGGGGACGTGAGACCTCATATACGAACTCTGAGGGTGCAACCACGAGCACCGCCTATAACGCTCAAGGCCAAATCGTGTCGGTGACGGACCCGAAGGGCACCGTCACCTACACCTATGACGGCCAGGACGCCAACGGGAAAACTGAACGGCGTGGTTTGGTGACCACAATGGAGGTGTCTCGGGGCAGCGGTCAAGGCAATCTGACCTATGGCGCGGCTTATGACGTTGACGGAAACTTGGTGCGCCAGAAGATGCCCGGTGGTTTATCTGTCGTGAACACGTATGATCCGGTCGGTCAACTCACCGAGATGACCTATACGGGCCAAGTGACACCGGTGACCGAAGAGATTGATCCCGAAACCGGGGAAACCACGTGGACCCCGGGTGAACCAATGCAGGATCAGCCGTGGATGGCGTGGTCGCGCCGGTATGACATTGCGGGGCGGGTGACCGCTGAGTGGAATGGTGCCGGTGCCGCGTTTGAGGGTGTTCCCGGGGTGACTGATCCTGCCGATATTGAAGCACCCACGATGGGCCAGGGGTTGGCTGCTGATCGGCGTTATATTTATGATTTTGCGGGCCGTTTGACGCGTGTGGATGATCGCACGGCTGCTGATACGGGCATCACTTTGGATGCTGATACGCAAGGTGACCCGCAGGCTCCGTGTGTGCGCCGGGAGTACGGTTTCGATAAGAACGGTAACCGGACGATGTTTAAGGCTTCGTCAACGACCAGTGGCGATTGTTTCTGGGTGGGCGTTGATGCTGACACGACTCACGACTATGACGGATATGACCGGCCACTCAAAGCTAGTGATGGCACTGATTATGTGTATGACGGGTTTGGTCGCCAAACCTTGATCCCTGCCGCTGACGCGCCTGACGCGTCGTTGGGCGATATTGGGCTGACCTATTTCGATGACGATCAAGCCCACTCGATTACCCAGGACGGCACCACGACAACGTTTGGGTTAGACCCGGCAGGCAGGCGGCTGACTCAAACCACGGTCGCCAGTACCGGTACGACCTCGCTGTTGCGTCATTATGGTGATGATTCTGATAATCCGGCGTGGGCCACGAACCAGGACGGCTATCTGATGCGGTTCACGCCCAGCTTGGATGGGCTCGGAGCGGTTGTTGATGCTGGCGGGAATGTGAGTCTGATGCTGGCTAACCCGCATGGCGATAACGTGACGGCGGTGTCGATTCCTGCCGGGCAGGCAGAAACACTGTCGGCGACTCAGATTGGTGGCTGGGCCGATTACACCGAATACGGTGTAGCGAAAACCGAGCAAACCCGAGGTTGGGGATACGGCTGGCTCGGCAGTCACGAACGGGCCACACAGCCAGAAACCGCAGGCCTCACCCTCATGGGCTCTAGGCTGTATAACCCAGTACGGGGAGCCTTCACGTCCGTGGACCCCGTCCCTGGCGGCAACACGACGGCCTACACCTACCCCCAAGACCCCATCAACTCATTCGACCTCGATGGGATGAGCAAGAAATCCAAAGCCAAAAAGTGGTTGAAAAAAGCCGGGAAACTGGCGTGGAAATACAAGTGGGATATCGCGCTCACCGTCGGCGGTATGGCGCTTGGTGGGGGTGCCGGTGCGGCAGCGGTGTGGGCCTATCGTGGCTACAAAGCACGCAAAATAGTCAAGGCTGCGTCAGCAGCACGAGGTTCACAGTGGCATCCGAAACCCGTTTCCAAGCCGGTCGCTAAGAGAGCCGCAAAAATGTGGGTTGGAAAGGGTGCAAGCAAAAAAACTTGGGGAACTCAGAGCGCTAACAAGTTGCGGGCTGTGCGTGGGCCGCACAAGCGAACATACAAGCATAAGCCAAGTGGTACTTATTACAGTCTTGACAGGGGCACCAAGCCTGGAAAATGGAAGCATAAATATCATGTGCGAATCAAATGACTATCGAGGATCAGTTTACTTCGTCGATGCAACTGACAGATTCTTTAGGCTCCGGTTCAAGAGTTCGACTATTGGTTACTTGCGGTACCGTGAGGGCCTTGTAGATGGTGCCGCTTTGGTCGATTGGCACTATTTCTTGCACCCAGATTCCGATATTGACATTGAGGACGATTTCTGGGGACCACGTGACGACGATGAACTAGATAACCTCGATAGGGGTCTTTGGATTGTTACTGGAGTTAATGGCGAGGACATCGAGTTGGAAGCATATGCGCTTGCGGAGAAAGAACTTGAGGCTGCGCATCCGGAGCATATTTGGCAAGATATCTTCAATTGGCCGACGGCTCCTTTCAGATATCCAGTAGCGGAATGAGTCCAGGGAGCGTGGATCAAAAGCCCATATTCTTCTTGCTACATTCGTGGCGACACCTGTGCCATTCAATGATCACCCGGGTCAGAATGCCAACTCGACATCAACCCGGCCACGAATCACGGAAGTTCCTTCACCGGCCGGGGTCCGCTGCTTGAGCAGGCGGCAGCGAGGCCTGCCCTCAACATGCGGCAAGTTCGGTTAACTCCGTGTGCCCAAGGGCTTCACTACATTGAGTTCATGGCAGAGCTGATTATGTACGTCCAGCTGAAGACGGGCTACAACGTAGATCAGGGCCCAGCGTGGATTACTCGGGTGAAGTACTCAAAGTCCTGGCGAACCGCTTACTTCCACGGCAGGACGCTTCGTCGTCTTACGGGGATCGCCTATGCAAATCACGACTCCAACTTTTACGACGTCGAGACGGGTGAAGAGTTCTGGATCTCGGGGCCGAAACGCGATCGCACCGACGCGCGGTACAGCAGCAAGCAGCCTGTAGTGGATCCCGATGCGAGAGAAGCATACGAAGCGTTCCTCGATGGGAGTCCGCTACCGGGTCGTGAACGCGGATAAAGGTTCTGAGTGACTGGGTTCGTGTGGGACCTTCCCTCGTGCAGGGCCGCGCCTAACCGTCGAATCTCGGGATTTAGTGCGATGGTGGACGTATGGCCGAAAACATCGAGACCATGCCTGTGACGCCATCGACAGCCAATCCGCTGAGAGACGCCCGCAAGCAACTAGCTGAAGCAATCGACATTCTTGGACTCAACGGCGGGATGTATGACGTCCTGGTGACGCCTCGAAGAGAGGTGACCGTCTCGATTCCCTTGCGGCGTGACGATGACTCGATCGAAGTGCTCCTCGGCTATCGAGTGCAACACAACCTTTCCCGCGGCCCCACCAAAGGTGGCCTGCGGTACAGCCCCGACGTGAATCTCGACGAGG
>SSHC01000118.1 GCA_008017265.1 Aeromicrobium sp. | reverse complement strand
GTTGAAGTGGGCGGAATCGAGTGGAACGTGATGCCCCAGAACCGGGTCGAGTACGAAGCCGAAATCAGGCGTGAAGCCGTGCTTGACGCGATCGCGAAAGCACAGGCCTACGCTGATGCGATTGGTGCTGGACAGGTCGAGGCCACGCACCTGTCGGATCCGGGAATGTTGGGCAGTGAACCGCAGATGCCCCGGGCGATGATGGCAGCGATGGCAGATTCGCTTGCATCTGGCGGGTTCGAATTAGTGCCCGCTGAGATCGTCGTGCGAGCGGACGTGGATGCC
This sequence comes from Aeromicrobium sp., assembly GCA_008017265.1. GTDB lineage: Bacteria > Actinomycetota > Actinomycetes > Propionibacteriales > Nocardioidaceae > Aeromicrobium. The sequence goes on along the minus strand of SSHC01000118.1, from coordinate 6,360 downwards.
CATTTCAAAGCCCACTAGCCCCCTAAAACTAGAGTGAGACCCGTGGACGAGCAACAAACCGAACGGCAATCTGGTCCTCGGTTAACGGACGGCAACGAAGTGAAGGTGGCCCATGAGGGGGCCATCGTTCATGAGGAATACTCGCTGCGAGCCAAGCGCACCAATAGGATCGCGCGACTCACAGCAAAGCCTGCTCTCCGGTTCGCGCCACTCAACGATCGGTTGCTCGCCAAATTGCAAGAGTTCGATGGACGTCCGAGTCATCCGGCTCGCGACATCGAATCTCGGCCGATGACGTTCGGCACCGTCCCTGGCGAAATGATGTGGTCTCGCGATGGGATTCGCACAGGCACGACCTACCTCTATTTTCATGGGGGTGGGTTCTTTGCCGGAAGTGTCAACTCATATCGGCGCATGCTGGAGCACCTGGCGCGCGTGTCTGGAGCGCGAGTCGTATCTGTGAACTATCGGCAACTGCCGGATGTGCATTTGGCGGACACGGTTTCGGATGCAATCGAGTCATATGAATCCTTGGCATCGACCAGCGAAACGCCCGACCAGATTGTCGTCGCAGGCGATTCAGCTGGTGGTTACCTCACGTTCAAGGTCGCTGAACTGGCGAAACGTCGAAGTTTGGTTACCCCTGCCGCGTTGGTGGGCTTCTCGCCACTTTTGAGTCTCGATCCGCATAACAAACGCAAGGCGGCGACCCGTTTGGTTCGCGTCAACGATGCTTACCTACCACCCAGTCGAGTCGCCGAAATACGCAAACGATGGCTGCCCGACGGCGTTGTCATCGAAGGCTTCGCTGACCCGTTCAACGCGGTCGACTATTACTCATCGCCGACCTTCCTCGTGGCATCGGAAACCGAGATGCTTCGCCCTGAAACCGAAGCCTTGGCCACGCGTTTGGCTGACCGTGACATTCCGGTGGAGTTTCATGTCTGGCGCAGACAGGTGCATTCTTTTCCGCTGTTTGTTGACTTCGTTCCCGAAGCACGCGAAGCAATCTCGGATGCGGTCACGTTCGTGGAACAACATGTGCCTCATTCGGGGGCGAGCGCGAACCGAGTTACTCACAGTCAGGCTTGACGGTATGTGAATCGGGCGCGAGACTAAGCCAATGACGTCGACTCGGGCCACTCAAGAAGAACGCACCCGAGCTATGCGCCAGCGGCTACTCGACGCGGCCATCGAATCGCTCGTCGAAAATGGCTGGTCAGGCACGAGCACGACAGAAGTAAGTCGACGAGCAGGCGTGAGTCGCGGTGCTCAATTGCATCACTTCCCCAACAAGTTCGAGCTGGTTAAAGCAGCCGTAGAGCACTTGGCTGAATTGCGCCGTTCAGAACTGGCTGTCAAAGCTCAAGAATTGAGCGAAGAACATCGAGTGCGTGAAGCCCTAGAACTGTTGAGCGAGCATTTCACGGGTCCCGTCTTTCAAGCTGCTTTAGAACTGTGGGTAGCGGCGCGATCCGATGAGGCTTTGCGCGTAGAAATGATCGCGTTCGAACGAGCGATCGGCCGTGAACTGCACTTCGCCACCGTTGAACTCTTGGGCATTGACGAGAGCCGAGGTTGTAATCGGCAGTACGTACAGTTGACCCTCGATTTGATGCGCGGATTGGGTCTCGCCCAGAGTTTGAACGACGACTCGGAACGTCGTCGGATCCTTCTTGATACCTGGGCGAAGACCCTCGAACGCGAACTGGAGTAGTAATGGCTGACCTAGGTGTTGTTTTGGCTGACTTGGAAGCAGAGAGCCAAGAACTCGATGATGTGGTGAGCGCGAATCTCGGGCGCTGGTCAGTCGTGACGACCCCGGAAGGGTGGACGGTGGCGCACCAGATCGGTCACCTGCATTGGACGGACCGTCAATCCGTCTTGGCTGCGACTGACGCCGAAACGTTCAACGCTCAGATCGCTGAGTTTATTGAGCGCGCCGACACGATCGTCGATGACGAAGCCGCTCGATTCGCCGCCGTCCCGCCCGCGGAACTGCTGAGCGGTTGGCAAGAAGGTCGAGTTGGACTTGCTAAGGCGCTTGCTGCGGTTCCGGACGGAGAAAAGGTCCCGTGGTACGGCCCGCCTATGTCTCCCATGTCGATGGCCTCGGCGCGACTGATGGAAACCTGGGCACACAGCCACGACGTGTTTGAGGCGCTCGGCGTGGAGAAAGTTCCCAGTGATCGGGTCCGTCACGTTTGCCATTTGGGTGTTCGGACTTTTGCGTTTGCGCACATGATGCGCGGTGAGCAGGCTCCCGATGTGGTCGTGCGTGTTGAGCTTGTTGCGCCTTCGGGTGAGTTGTGGACGTGGGGTCCAGAAGATGCCACCGAACGTGTGGCCGGCGATGCGTGGGACTTCGCGCTCTTGGCTACTCGTCGGCGTCACCGCGATGACGTGAATGTACGAGCGACTGGTGCTGCCGCCGATCACTGGCTCGACATTGCGCAAACTTTTGCTGGTGGTCCAGGCAACGACCCCAAACCACTGGCTGACCGAGCCTAACCATATTTACAGTCAGCCTTGACTGTAAATGAGTTTCGGGGCACACTCAGTGAATGAGCCCCACCAGAATCGGGAACTGCTCCGGCTATTACGGTGACCGCGCGAGTGCCATGGTCGAAATGCTCGAAGGCGGACAACTCGACTACCTCACCGGCGACTACCTCGCCGAGCTCACCATGCTCATCCTCGGTCGGGACCGGATGAAAGACCCGAATCTGGGCTACGCCAAAACGTTCGTGCGCCAACTCAAGGACAGCTTGCGACTCGCCCACGAGCGTGGAGTCACCATCGTTGCGAACGCGGGCGGACTCAACCCGAGCGGACTTGCCGGAGCAATTCGCGAACTCGCGCTCGATCAGGGAATTGACGTTCCGATCGCCTACGTCGACGGAGACGACGTCCGCGACCGCGCACCTGAACTCGGCGCACCTGACGCGCTAGCCGCGAACGCTTACCTCGGTGCCTTCGGAATCGCAGATGCCCTGCGTGCCGGTGCCCGAATCGTGGTGACGGGTCGAGTCACCGACGCCTCGGTGGTGGTGGGACCTGCTATCCACGCCTTCGATTGGCGTCGCGAACAATTCAATGCACTCGCCGGCGCGGTTGTGGCTGGACATGTGATCGAATGCGGAACCCAAGCCACGGGTGGTAACTTTTCTGGCTTCCGAAGCTTCGACCGCACGAAACCACTCGGTTTCCCGATTGCTGAAATCGCGCCCGACGGATCGAGTGTCATCACAAAACATGCCGACACCGGCGGAGCCGTCACCATCGACACTGTCACCGCTCAACTCGTCTACGAAATCCAAGACGAGCGCTACTACAACCCCGACGTCACAGTCCACTTCGACAGCATCGAACTCAATCAGCAGGGACCAGATCGAGTCTCGGTCACGAACGTTCACGGTGGCCCACCGCCTAGCCGCACCAAGGTCGGTATCAACCGTTTGGGTGGCTTTAGAAATGTAGTTGAGTTCGTCCTCACCGGCCTCGATATTGAAGACAAAGCCGAGTGGGTCCGCGCCCAAATGGAAGCGGGGATGGCACGTAATCTGCCTGAGTCCATCGAGTGGGATCTGCAACGCACAGACCACAGTGATCCAGACACCCAAGCAAAAGCGGCCGCACTGTATCGCTGCTCGGTGAAGAGCATGGACCCGGAAAAAGTAGGCCGATCCTTTACGAACTCGGCGATCGAGATTGCACTCGCCTCCTATCCCGGATTTCATGTCACCGCGCCGCCCAAAGCAGGCGTACCCTTCGGCGTTTTCACCGCCGGATACCTGTCGCAAAGCGAGGTGCCGCACCGAGTCACCCACGCTGACGGCAGCGTGAGCCAGATTGCTACGCCCGAGTCCGTGAGCGACATTCGCGCAGCCGGGCCGCTTTACATACCCCCGACTTGGGAACCTAGTAGTGCGCAGACACAACGCGTTCCACTCGGGCGCGTGGCGCATGCACGTTCCGGCGACAAAGGCGGAAACGCGAACATCGGCGTCTGGATCGGCGCAGACCACCCGAACCGTGACCGCGCCTGGGCCTGGCTATGCGCCGAACTCACCCCAGAGCGCATCCGCGAACTCCTCCCCGAAGCGCGTGACTTGGACGTGAGCGTCACCTATTTGCCGCGCATCAAGGCGATCAACATCGTCATCGACGGCATCCTCGGTGACGGTGTCGCCGCAGGAACCCGCCACGACCCCCAAGCAAAAGCACTCGGCGAATGGTTGCGTGCCCGACTCGTCGACGTTGAAGAGGACTTGATTCATGAGTGAGTGGGACACAGCCGAACGCATCGCCTTGCGCGAAGCCGCAACTGAGTTCACGCGTCGTGAAGTCGTACCGCATTTGGCCGAGTGGGAAGACGCTGGCGAACTGCCGCGCGAACTCCACAAACGCACCGCTGAAGCTGGCCTATTGGCCATCGGGTTTCCCGAAGACGTCGGCGGTGACGGTGGCACCATGATCGACGCGGCAATCGCCACCGAAGCGATGCTTGCCGCGGGTGGCTCGACGGGCCTGCAGGCTAGCCTATTTACCCATTCGATCTCGACCCCGCACATCATCGATTCAGGAAACAGCGAACTGATCGAACGCTATGTGCGACCAACGCTCGCGGGCGAACTGATCGGTTCCCTCGGCGTCACCGAACCTGGTGGCGGATCGGACGTGGCAAACATTCGGACCCGAGCCGTTCGCGACGGGGACGACTATGTGGTCAACGGAGCCAAGACGTTCATCACTTCTGGCGTGCGTGCAGACTTCGTGACAACGGCAGTGCGCACAGGTGAGGCCGGGCACGGCGGAATCTCGCTGCTCGTCATCGACAAGAACACGCCCGGATTCACGGTAGGCCGTTCCTTACGCAAGATGGGCTGGCACTGCTCGGACACGGCCGAACTGTATTTCGAAGACGTGCGAGTTCCAGCCAGCAATCTCGTTGGGGAAGAAAACGGCGGCTTCTACCTCGTCATGCAACAGTTCGTTTCCGAGCGGCTCAACCTCGCGGTTCAGGCCTATGGGACTGCGCAACGAGCACTCGATCTCTCCGTCGACTATGCGCGTGAGCGTGAAACCTTCGGGCGGCCCCTGATCGCGCGCCAGGTGATTCGCCACAAACTCGTCGATATGCATACGCGAACTGCGGCGGCTCGTGCACTGACGAGAGCGGCACTTGAACGCTCCGTGACGACTGACAAGTCCGATCTCACGCTGATCCGCGATGCCGTCGTGGCAAAGAATCAAGCCGTCGATTGTGTCGAGTTCGTTGTGAACGAAGCCGTACAAATCTTCGGAGGCATGGGCTACATGCGCGAATCGGAAATCGAACGCCACTACCGCGATGCGCGCATCCTCGGCATCGGCGGCGGCGCAACCGAAGTCATGAAAGACCTCGCTGCGAAACTTTTGGGCTACTGACATGAACTTGAATTCATCGGTGCACAAACACCAAAGGAGAACCACATGAGTGCTGTGCGGAGCAACGTCGACACCACATCGACGAGCTATCAGCAGTATCGCGAAGCCATGCTTGAACGCATCGACGATCTGGCGGAACAACATGCCAAAGCCCTCGCCGGCGGTGGCGAAAAGTACGTGACCCGCCATCACGGGCGCGGCAAACTGACGGCTCGTGAACGCATCGAGTTGTTGCTCGATCCTGACACGCCCTTCCTCGAGTTGGGCGCACTAGCCGGGTGGGGCACCGACTTCACCGTCGGTGGGTCGATCGTTACCGGTATCGGGGTGGTCGAGGGTGTGGAGTGCATGATCATCGCCAATGACCCCACCGTCAAGGGTGGCGCTTCGAATCCCGTCACCGTGAAGAAGGGTTTTAGGGCTGCACAAATCGCGCACGAAAACCGACTACCCACCATCAACCTGGTTGAATCCGGTGGTGCTGATCTGCCCACCCAAAAAGACATCTTCATTCCCGGTGGGGCGAGCTTTAAGAACATCACTCAAGCCAGTGCTGATCGTCGTCCAACCGTTGCGCTTGTGTTTGGAAATTCCACCGCAGGTGGTGCCTACATTCCTGGCATGAGTGACTACGTCGTCATGGTCGACCGTGGCGCGAAAGTGTTCCTCGGTGGGCCGCCGTTGGTGAAAATGGCTACCGGTGAAGAGTCCGATGATGAATCACTTGGCGGTGCCCGAATGCACGCCAAGACTTCCGGACTGGCCGACTATCTTGCGGTCGATGAACACGATGCAATCCGTTTGGGCCGTCAAATCATTCGCCGCCTCAATTGGCACAAGAAAGGCCCTGCGGCAAAAGTCGACTACCCCGAACCGCTGCTCGATGAAGAGGAACTTCTCGGCATCATGCCGGACGACCTCAAGATCCCC
>SSHC01000106.1 GCA_008017265.1 Aeromicrobium sp. | reverse complement strand
TTGGAGACGTCCAGACCCGATTCGACGATCGTGGTGCACACGAGCACGTCGAAGTTCCCTTCCCAGAACTGCACCATGACTTCTTCGAGTCGCGCCTCCCCCATTTGCCCATGTGCCGCCGCGATGCGCGCTTCGGGAACGAGTTCTTTCAACGCCGCGACTGCTCGATCGATGCTCTGCACGCGGTTATGAATGAAGAACACTTGGCCTTCACGCAAGAGTTCACGACGAATTGCGGCCGCAACCTGTGCGTTGTCATACGGCCCGATGAAACTTAACACCGGGTGGCGTTCTTCTGGCGGTGTGGCGATCGTGCTCATTTCACGGATTCCGGTAATCGCCATTTCGAGCGTTCGTGGAATCGGGGTCGCCGAGAGACTCAACACGTCAACGGCAGCCCGCAAATGCTTGAGTGCTTCCTTGTGTTCGACACCGAACCGCTGCTCTTCGTCGACGATCACAAGACCAAGGTCTTTGATCCGCACACCCGGTTGTAGCAACCTGTGCGTGCCGATGACGAGGTCTACCTTGCCGTCAGCCAAATCCGCGAGGGTTTGTTTTGACTCTTTTTCGGTCTGGAATCGAGACAACGGTTTGATCGTGACGGGGAATTGTCCGAACCTTTCGGCGAAGGTTGCGTAATGCTGCTGCACGAGCAACGTTGTTGGCACGAGCAGCACGACTTGTTTGCCATCTTGAATCGCTTTGAACGCCGCACGCACCGCGATCTCGGTTTTGCCGTAACCGACATCGCCGCACACGAGTCGATCCATCGGTACGACTCGTTCCATGTCGCGTTTGACTTCGTCGATCGTCGCTAGTTGGTCGATTGTTTCCACGTGCGCGAACGAGTCTTCAAGTTCGGCTTGCCACGGCGTGTCCGGCCCAAACGCGTGGCCCTTGCTCGATTGTCTGGCGGCATACAGTTTGATGAGTTCGTCCGCGATCTGGCGCACGGCTTTGCGGGCGCGCGATTTGCGTTTCGTCCAGTCGCCACCGCCGAGTTTGTCGAGCGATGGAGATTCACCACCCACGTACCGGCTCACCTGATCGAGTTGATCCATCGGCACGAACAGTCGGTCTGCCGGTTGTCCGCGTTTGCTGGCCGCATATTCGATCACGAGATATTCACGGGCAGCGCCGTGGACTACTCGATTAATGAGTTCCACGTATCGACCGACACCATGTTGTTCGTGCACGACGGGGTCACCGGGCTTGAGTTCCAAGGGATCGACGGCCTTGCGTCGCCTCGTCGGCATGGACACTTTCGTACGTTCAGCCGTGTGCTGACCCACGAGGTCATTTCTCGTCAAAACGACGAGCGACAGGCTTGATGCGACGAAGCCATACTGGATGTTTCCGCACACCACGTCGATGACAGCATCCGGGCTTTCACCCGTGCTCGATTCGGTGAACCGACCCGGTAAGTCGTGTTCTGCCAACCATTCAAGAGTTCGGTCGGCTTGGCCTCGCGTTGGGTTAACGATGACAATGTGATGCCCGTTGGCGCGCCACTGGTCGATATCGATGATGGCTTTCTCAGTGTCGCCTCGATATTCGGGCGCATCATCGATGCCCACCCGTACCGCCTCATCGAGGCCGAACCCTGTGAGGTCGAGCAATCCGAAACCTCGTTCGCCGATGGCCGCACGAACATCGTCGAGGGTGTGGAATGTTGCGGCTCCCACGTCAATGGGGGCTTCAGACTTATCGGCTGCGGCTGCCCAAGAAGCGGCAAGGAACTCTTCGCTCGTGGCAACGAGGTCTGCCGCGCGCGCTTGGATGCGCTCGGTGTCACTCATCACGACGGTTGAGCCAGCCGGTAGGAGGTCGATCAGCAACTCCATATCGTCGACGAGTACCGGAGCGAGCGATTCCATCCCTTCAACCGCGTGCCCTTGTGCGATCTTGGTGAAGAGTTCAGTCAACGAAGGGTGCTTGGTCGCCAAGTCAGCAGCCCGCGCTCTCACCTCATCGGTCAGCAGCAGTTCTCGGCACCCAGGGGCGGTGATCTCGCTGATGACTTCGAGCGCACGTTGGTCTGCAACCGCGAAGTAGCGAATCTCATCGACCGTATCGCCCCAGAACTCAATGCGGATCGGATGGTTCTCAGTGGGAGGAAATACGTCGACGATGCCGCCGCGTACCGCAAACTCACCACGATTTTGTACCAGATCTACGCGGTGGTACGCCGCAGCCGCTAGGCGTGAAATCACGTCGTCCAGTTCGATTGTTTGGCCCGTCGCGAGGCGGACGGGTTCAAGATCTGCGAGGCCTTTGACTTGCGGTTGAAGAAGTGAACGGATCGGCGCGACGATAACCCTGGGTCGCCGCGCGTGACCGCCGTGGACGAGGTCACGGAGAACTGCCAACCTTCGACCCACCGTGTCGGCTCGCGGGGAAAGCCGTTCATGCGGCAGCGTCTCCCACGGCAAGAACACCGAAACGTGTTCGGATGGCATCAGTGCACCCAGTGCCTCGCTGAGGTCTTCGGCCTGACGTACCGTCGGTGTCGCCACCACAACAACCGATTCTTCACGCACCAGGGCGGCAGCGATAAACGGATGGGTCGCCGTGGTGGTGCTCAAAGTTGCCTGAGGCATGCCAGCAGACAGGCTGGCTACGACTTCGGCAATGTGGTGTTCGCGCGCAACGCGCGCGGCTAATTCGGGGTGCGCCATAACTAAACCAGCCTAGCGAGAATGGCCAAAGGCTGACCGAGCGCGTTGGCGCTCACCTCGGTTTGGACTAGTTCGCTTCCTTGACGACGAGATCGTCCACCCGGAACACTTGGTTCCCTGCAGCAGCCCCACTCGAGACATACCACGAGAATCCGACTCCGCCCGCCTGTTGGTGTGCCGTTGTTGAGTCGGTGGTTTGCAGGCGCCATGCGGCCGGTTCCGATTCACCGGCGCGCCACACTTTTGCCCGGATCTGGGTGGGCGAGGTTCCTACCGCCTGCACACGAACCGTGTACTGGTCGCCTGCCTTGTGAGTGAACCCGGTGAGCACTTCGCGCGCAAGGTTCTTGCTGGTTCCGTTGGTCACCGAGTCGAGGTCGAAGCGAACGGTGTTGTTTGAAGCGAATACTAGGCGCGCGCGATAGCCGTTTGAGAACGCCGAAGTACGCGCCCAGATATCGAGGTAGGTGCCACTTCCGCTCGCCGTGTTATCGAACGCGAACGTCGTCGTTACGTCGCTCGAACTCGTGCTCTTGCCGGTCAAGATGGCATCTCGGGTTACGCCCTTCGAGACCGCCACGCTTCCGGTTTGGCCATCGACTAGAAAGCCATGGGACGCGTTGCGCAGTGACCAGGCTCCACCCGTGTCGGACGTGCCCCAACCGTTAGCAACGGTACGGGTGAAACTATCGCGGAGGAAGCTCGCTGGCTGCGGCTCGGGCTCGGGCTCGGGCTCGGGCTCTGGCTCTGGCTCTGGTTCTGGTTCTGGTTCTGGCTGAAGTTCTGGTTCTGGCTGAAGTTCTGGGGTCGCGACTACCGATGGGTCTTTCACAACGAGATCGTCGAGTTCGAGAACCTGCACGGCACCAGAGACTCGGGACGACTGGTAGAAGCGCAGGCCAGTGGTTCCCGCGGTTTGTAGTGCGGTCGCCGAGTCCGTTGCTTCGACCAGCCAAGCGCTAGGTTCGTCAGAGTTAGTCGCCCAGACTTTGGCGCTAATCCGCGTCGGCGAAATCCCTGAAACATCAAGCTTGACCGTGAAGTCTCGCCCTGGTTCGACTACTGCGTTGGGTACAACATGAGAAGCCAGCGTCGTCGTCGTGCCCGAGATTCGTTGAATGTCGAGCCTGAGTGTTTTAGCTGAGTTAGCCACGATTTTCGCCCGGTAGGAGGAATTTGAAACTTTGCGTCCAATGACTTCAAGGTGGGTATCTCCAACACTCGCAGGTGCCGAACCGACGCGGAATGTGAGAGTTGATTCGGTAGTCGTGAGTGGCGTGTGCGAAAGCGCGGCTTCACGTGAAGATCCCGCAGCCATATTCGCACGACCTTTGCCTCCCGTCACCGAAAACAACTGGCTACTGCCGCCCGTAATCGACCATGATCCGCCCTTATTGGCAACGCCCCAACCGTTCGCCACAGTTCGGCTGAAACTATCTTCCGCGACGACGGCGGGCACGGGTTCTGGTTCAGGTTCAGGTTCAGGTTCTGGTTCAGGCGCGCCCCCCGCGCCGGTTCGGAACGTCCACGTTTGGCTCGTCGCGGTTTCACCACCGGCCGTTGCCGTCACGTACCACTCGTAGTCGGCGTTCGGCTCTAGTGAGAGAGCTGGGGTGCTTGCTTGCTGACCTGCCGCAACGCTTGTCTCATGCACCTTAGAAAAAGCACCTGACGTACTCATGGTGAAAGGAATCTCAAACTGACTGTTCGCGTCGGTTTCAAAGGCCTTGAGGCTCGGCGAATAGGTGCGGGCAAGGATCCGATTCTGGCTCGGCTGGAAGGTGTAATACCGCAGCCATCCTTGGCCGCCTTCGGCGCGCCCTTGGAAGTCAGAAAGTGCTAATTGAACATCATCACCGCACGAATTCTTCTTTGTGGAATAGGCCTCGCCCTCAGTGCCAGTTGTGTTGTGACCATTGATCACCATGAAAACTCGACAATTCGGCGCGATGAGTTTCTCGTAGATGGCCCGCGGGTCGTTTCCTCCCGGCCGGTGTACAGATGTGCTGAAGTCACCGTTGACATGAATCATGTTGTGCGTGACCACTAGGACTTTGCGATCCGGGTGCGCCGCAATAACTCTGTTCCCCCACGCCAGCACGTCGTCCGGAGCATTGAATTCAATGTTGAGAACTAACAACTTGATTGCGCCTTGGCCAATTCGAACGTAGGAGTTCTGCATTTTCCGGTCGCGGGCATCGGGCCCGAACTGGTTCTGACCGTAGTAGCCGCCAAATATCACGTTCTGCGAAGTCCAGTTCGTGAACTTTGAAACGGGAAAGTACTTGTCGTAGAGCGCAGCATCGCCAGTGGCGACGACCATGTCGTGGTTGCCCGTGATGACGGTCCACGGGATCTGTGCGTTCGTGAGTCGGCTCATCGCATCGGACGCACGCTGGAACTGCTGTTCAATGTTGGGCAAACCAGCAACGTCGCCCAAATGTGACACCAAGATCGTATTGAGGCTGGATTTTGACGACACAATCCAATCTGTTTGCGCGTAAACGTGCTTCATGTTCGCGCCGGCGCTCGAGTAGTTTTGCGTGTCAGGCAGAGCCACGATCGTAAAGTCGCTCGCGCTTGACTGCGCTCCGGCTTTCTTGCGCACATAGAACTCTGCGTTCGCAGTCCGTCCACTGTCGTCGTTAAATCGAGCCGTCAGTTTGGCGTTCGTCGCGATGCCTTGGGCATTGACTGCCGGGGTGAGCAGTTCAGGTTGAGCAGGAGGTGCCGCACTTGCCGACGACACGAGCCCACACACGAGCAGGATTGCAGCAGCTAGACCGAGAATTGGTCGAGGAAATGTGTTCATGTTGCGCCTCACCGAGAAAACCGAAACCGTTCCGGTCAAGCCTCAATTCTCGCGCAATTTCAATGCCGACACACCATTTGGTTAAACCTCATTAGTCACATGAGTCACACCAGCCACATGGGTGCCACGCTGGGTTTGAGATGAGTGACTATCGAACGGTTTTGTCTAGAGCACGGTCGTGTGCGGAGATCCAACCGGGCACATCATCTCGCTTGAAAGCTGCCCACATTTTCTCGGCTTCGGCACTGTCAATTCGAACAACGCTTTGCTTACCTTCCATCCCCGTTCCCGAGACTGGGATCGTGGCAAAGTACAAGTCATCATTGCGAAGGGTGCGCAGCGAGAAAGCCAACGAACGCATCTGTCCCGGTCGCCAGCCCTCATCGATCTCGACATTTGACGTCACCGAATCCAGCACTCGGTACACCGTGATTGGGTTCGAGAGCGTGCCAGCAGAAAGTGTCTTTGAGGCAAGTTCGCGGATCACGTTTTGATGCCGCTTGACACGGTCGAGGTCGCCTCCGGGCAACCCGACACGCTGGCGCACATACAGCAGCGCTTCTTCCCCATCGAGTTTGTGAGTGCCCGCAACCCAACGCTTTTTGCGATAAGGATCGTAGGTAGTTTTCGGGATCTTGACGGTAATGCCGCCAAGAGCGTCGGTGAGGTCCTTGAAGCCGCCCCAATCAACCACAGCAACGTGATCAATTCGCACGCCGCTCATGTTTTCCACGGTCTGAACCGCAAGCGCTGTTCCTCCCAGTGAGAAGGCTGAGTTGATCTTGCCTTTTCCGTGCCCGGGAATCTCAACCCACGAGTCTCGAGGAATCGAAATGACCGAGACTGACTTCCGGTCCGCGGCGACACGAGCCACCATCATCGTGTCACTTCGCTCCCCTTTTATTTTCCCCGAAGCCCGCTTATCACTTCCCAGAAGCAGCACAGTCACGGCATTGGGGTCAGTCTCTGGCGCGATTGTCGGCCGACCGGCTTCGGCCGGCATGGCATCAGACAATGGCGATATCTGGCTGAAAAGACGGTCCTGTACAACCCACACGATGCCGGCACCGAGTAAAGCGAGCACGAGAAGACCGATCAGAACGCGCTTGACCGCACGGCGAGGCTTCTTCGCTTGAGTCCCATCCATTTCATCACTCACACGCATCAGAATAGTCTCGCAATGCAAGCACTTGTTGGTCTTTCTTCGAATGAGAATCAGGGATTGCTCACACCGTAGACGTCGCGAACCAAGTAGGCTCGTATCCGTATCGAAAGAGGTCTCCCAGTGAGTCAGCATCCCGGGTTCGGTGAAAACCTTACGGCGCTTCGCAGTGCGCAAAAACCATCACGCGGCACCGCCGCCTATTCAAGGCTCGTAAACCGGCCACTCGGCCGAATCGTCGCAGCGTGGGCGCACTCTGTTGGAATATCCCCCAACCAAGCCACATTCGTTAGTGCGATCTTTTCCGGAAGCGCCATCGCACTCATCGCGCTCGTCAAACCAACGTGGTGGCTTGGAATTGTTATTGCATTCCTCCTCGCCGGCGGATATGTATGGGACTCCGTCGACGGTCAACTCGCCCGACTACGTGGCGGCGGTTCTAAGTCTGGCGAATGGCTCGACCATACGATCGACTGCTTTAAAACGCTGACGCTGCATCTCGCCGTGCTGATCTCGTGGTTTCGCTTCGCCGAAAGCGACAACGACGCTTGGTTGCTCGCGCCCATCGCGTTCACAATCATCGCGGCAGCCACCTATTTTGGCCTGATCCTGATGCCAACCTTGCGTCCCGCAACGACAACTGACCCTTCCACATTGCCACCGGAAAACCCATTGCGAATGTTCCTTATTCTGCCAACCGATTACGGTTTTCAATGCCTGCTCTTCGTACTGAGCGGCTGGTGGCTGGGGTTCGCGATCGCTTATTCGACAGTCGCGGCACTATGCGGATTGGCGCTTACAGCGGCTCTGCGCAAATGGTGGCGCGAACTACGTGAACTCGACGGAGCACCAGCATGAAAGTTGCCATGATCGGAACTCGCGGTGTCCCTGCACGCTATGGCGGGTTTGAGACCGCGATCGAAGAAATCGGGCAGCGCATGGCGCGCGACGGAGACGAAGTCCTCGTCTACTGTCGCGGAGCAGAAGAACCCATTGTCACCTACCTCGGTATGGAACTTGTCCATCTTCCGGCCGTTTCCGGCAAAGCAATCGAGACGTTGTCGCACACGTTCTTGTCCATCCTCGATTTGGTCGTTCGGAGACGAGGCAGCATTGACGTTGCGATCGTCTTCAACTCGGCAAATTCTGTATTTTTGCCCATCTTGCGCCTCTTTCGCATTCCCGTTGCAGTCCACGTCGACGGCCTGGAGTGGCAACGCGCCAAGTGGGGCACGTGGGGCCGGCGCTACTACCGAATGGCCGAAGCCCTCGCCGTCCGATGGGCCGACGCGCTCATTTCAGATGCTCAAGGCATCGTCGACTACTACCGCGACGAGTTCGGCGCAGCAAGCGAACACATTGCCTACGGCGCACCAATCCTTCGCGATCTCGACACCACCAAACTCGAACCGTTGGGATTAACACGACATGGCTACCACCTTGTCGTGGCACGCTTCGAGCCCGAAAACCATGTTCTCGAAATTGTCGCGGGCTATGCCAAAAGCTCGGCCTCATTGCCTCTCGTCGTCGTCGGTTCGGCCCCGTACTCAGACGAATACACAGCGAAGATCGAAGCTATTGCGGCCGGTGACGAACGCATCGTTCTTTTGGGTGGAGTCTGGGATCAAGAACAACTCGACCAGTTGTATGCGAATACAGCAAACTACCTGCACGGTCATTCTGTCGGCGGAACTAACCCTTCTCTTCTCCGCGCCATGGGCGCAGGGTGCCACGTGACCGCCTTCGATGTCTCGTTCAACCGTGGAGTTCTCGGCGAGAACGGGCGCTTCTTCACAGATGAATCAGCTGTGCCAGGGGTGCTCGCCGAAGTTGAGACTGAACTCGTGCAGGATTTGGCTGCTCACGAATCTCGCGCGCAAGGCCTCCAAGATCGTGCTGCCAAGGTTTACCAGTGGGATGCGGTGGCTGCCGACTACCACCGACTCGCGGTTCGCCTCGACAACGGCGAACTGCGTCGCCCTCACTACAGTGGACGGCGCCGGTCATGAATTCGATCGTGGTCGTGCACCCTTCGGCAGATCAATATGGATCCGACCTCCAATTGCTCGAAACCGTGTCCGCCTTCCGTTCGGCTCACCACGACGTCACCGTCTTGTTACCGGCCGATGGGCCGCTCGTGGGCATGCTCGAAGACCGCAGCGCTACTGTCCGTTTTGTTGACGTACCGATCTTGCGCAAGAACCTACTCAGCCCGGCCGGGTTGCTGCGGCTCGCTTGGTGGACAGTTCGCACTGCGCCCGCGATGTGGCGCGAGTTGCGCAAAGCACGTGGGTGTCGCACCCTTTGGATCAATACCATCACTATGCCAAGCTGGTTCGTCATCGGGCGTTTAGCGCGCATGCGCGTCGTGACTCACGTGCATGAAGCCGAATCCGATGGTCCCAAATGGGCTCGTTGGGGCCTTACCGTCCCAACCATGCTCGCCCATCGCATCGTCACCAATAGCCAAGCAGCTGCCGATACTCTCACCAATCTCATTGCGCGGCTATCACCAAAAATCAGCGTCGTTCACAACGGCATGCCCGGGCCCGATCCAGAGCTTGGACCTCCAGCTCCTCGGACCCCCAATTCACCGGCCGTCGTTGCGCTCATTGCTCGCCTCTCTCCGCGCAAAGGCATTGATGTAGCTCTCGAGGCGATCGCGCTCTTGCGTTCACGCGGTCACGATATTCGTCTCGTTGTGTGTGGAACCGTTTTCGAAGGGTACGAGTGGTACGAGTCAGAATTGCGTGAACGTGCCTCGCGCAAAGACCTCGCAGGTGCCGTGGAGTTTCGTGGCTATGTCAACCCCACGTGGCCAGTTTTGGCCGAAGCCAACATCGTCCTGGTGCCTTCGCGTGTTGAACCGTTTGGAAACACGGCCGTCGAAGCCCTGTTGGCCCAACGGCCTCTTGTGGCTTCCCGGACCCAGGGACTCATCGAGATTGTGCGCGACGGGCGCACTGGATTGCTTGTCACGCCAGATGATGCTGTCGACTTAGCTGCTGCAATCACGCGCTATGTCGAGGATCCCACTTTCGCTGCACAGGTTGCGCAAGCAGGCAGGAACGATGCGCTTGAGCGATTCAGCCCCTCCGCTTATGCTCAGGCTATTCTTTCCGCGCTCAATGCGTAGTTGCTGGACGGAACTCTTCCGACCCGAATTGGGCGCGAACGTGACCGTCATCGACGCTCACCCTAGGAGAGTCGCCCGGACTTTCCTCGTCATCCTTGACAGCGGCCAAGCTCCCCCGCGGCCACAAGAGCACTGCAATGCCGACTGTAGCCAATGGGATTGAGGAGTATAGCGGGCTGAAAGCAATGTTCCAGACCATGTTAATCGCGATAAACACTTCGAGCGCCGACACCACGTTGGCACGCACACGCAACGCAACCCCGACGAGGCAAACCACACCCACGTACACGATCAGGGCAAGACCTACGATTCCAAGGTGAATCCAGAAGTCGCCGAAAAGCGAGTGGACTTCGAAACGCCCCCCGAACATATACCGTTCCACATACCCGTTGTTTGGGTCGTACCCGGCGCGCGCCATCCCTGTTTTGGCCGTCGCGACGTCGTCCCAGTTCGGCATCCGCCCGAGCCCGTATCCCCAGATTCGTTCGCGCATGAGCGCGAGCGTCGCAGATAACTCTGGACGTCCACCCAAGAGCAGCGAACCCGATCGCTCCATCTGCATTTGAGTTCGAGCTGCTGCTTGTTCACCTAATGCACCGCGCAACGCGAGTTGGCTCGCCGCGAGGTAAACCGCGATGGCACCGATCCCCAGTCCCGCCACAGAGAACATGAGCGATTTTCCGGCCAGTTTGGTCGCAAGTCTTTGCCAGACTATGACGACTCCGGCAACGAGCAACATCGCGAAATAGGAACGCGAATCGTTCGCCATGCCGATAACTGCCAAAACCGCCAACGCAAGGAGTTCAACCCAAAGTTTTCGGCTCTGCCAAGCGAGTGCCAACACGAATAGCGTGATGGGGATGGAATAACCGAACTTCCACGGATTCAACATGACACCGGCGTTCGAACGCGAAATCGTTGCTGCGGCGGCCACAGAAAAAAGAAGGACTACCGGGACGGCACCAATGAGGGTTCGCGCCCACAAGAGAACACCTGCGCCCACGAAGATCGTTAAGATCATGAAAGTTAGGGCAAGTCGCTCGCCTGAATCAATTCGCTCCGTAGTCGAAGCAAGCGCTGTCAAGACCAAGCCATTGAACACAGCCAGAAACGCTCCAACTGTGATCAGCCGCGCATGCGCAAATTGCGAAAGGCTGCTTAACCACACTGGGGCCAATGCAACCCCGATCACTACTGCAGGAGTCAACGACAGCGGCAACGAGACTCGGAGCCCTACACCAAAAGCGGCGGCACAGGCGAGCAGGATGAGCACCAACTTTTGGCGCTCGCTCACGACGCTGAGCTCAACATGCTCAATGTGTGCGTCAAGTCGATCGGACATAACCCCCAGCCTAGAACGAACGTTGGCCTGAGTCTCGAGGACTCAGGCCAACGTTTATCGAATCAATCAGATTCACACCATCACTCGACTGGCTTAGCCGCGATGTTGTCCACTGTGTAAACCTGGGCACCCGCGCCCGCCGATGCGGAAACGTAGAAGTACATGGCCAGTGAACCAGCATGCTGCAGCGCGCTGGAGTTGTCGGTTCGCTCAATGGACCAATCAGCCGGCTCCGACTCGCTCGCGCGCCATACTTTGGCCCGCAAGTTTGTTGTTCCTGTGCCCTCGGTCTGAATACGAACGTTCAACTTCTCGTTTGGCGCGATGACGAGACCCGGAACATTCACAGCACCAAGAGTCGTCTTGCTGTTTCCGACGAGTCGAGCCAAATCAACGCGCACTTGGCCGTTTGCTGCCACCACCAAACGTGCGTGGTAATTATCAGTCGCTGAAACGGACCGCGAAATGACGTCAAGGAACGTGCTGCTCGAACCTTCCGTGTGGCGAGAAATCGAGTAATCGAAGGTGACATCGGTGGAATTCGAACTCACGCCATTGAGCGAAACAGTCCTTCCTGCGCCAGCGTTGAGGCTGACCTTGCCAGCTCCGTCAGCGACGCTGAACGGAGCAGCCGACCCGCCCGTAATGGTCCACGGACCACCTAAAGTCGACGTTCCCCAACCGCTCGTGACTGCTCGTCCGAAATCGTCTGCAGCGAAGTTCGCTACCGGTTCTGGATCCGGATCTGGTTCTGGTTCTGGGTCTGGATCCGGATTCGCCGGTACGGTCACGCTGACGGTGCGGCTTTGGGTATCAACCGCCCCGTCGTTGTCGGTGACCTTCATTTCGACTGTGTAGCTACCCGAAGCAGCATAGGTATGACTTGCGGTCACTCCTGTTGCCGTCGCTCCGTCACCAAAGTTCCATTCATAACTTGCAATGGAGCCGTCTGGGTCGACTGAACCCGAAGCATCGACTGCCACAAGAGCGTCAGTGACGTTCGTGGTGAACTCCGCGAGCGGCGCCTGATTCGTTGCCAGGACGCCAGCAGTCTTCACCGCGAGGTCATCAACAATGAACGTTTGTGGACCGTTGGCAACGGAGCCCGACAGGTAGAAGATGAAACCAACGTCACCTTCGGCTTGCAGGCTGCCCGTCGAATCGGTGCGCTCGAGGTTCCACGCTTCCGGCTCGGCCGCGCCCGACTTCCAGACTTTCACCTTGAGTTCAGTCGGCGAAGTACCGATGGTCTGCGTACGAACCTTGAGGGTTTCACCGCCAGCAACGGTCAACCCGGGAACCGTCATTGAACCCAGAGTTGAGGAACTGCCACCCGCCACCCGAACGAGGTCGAGGCGAACCGATCCTGTCGTGCTCGTGATGACACGCGCACGGTAGTAGTTGCTGGCATCGACCTGACGCCCAACGAAGTCCAGCCACGAGTTTCCGCCACCGGTGATCGTCTTTTCCAGCGTGTAGTCGAACGTAGCATCTGCTTCATCTGACTTCACCGAGGTGAGCCGTGCCTTGCGTTCGCCACCAGCTGGCACCGAAACGTGACCCTTACCGTCCGTGACTTGGAACGATGAAGCAGCACCCGTGAGCGACCATACGCCACCTGTGTCGGCCGTTCCCCAACCGTTCGAGAAGTTCCGGTTGAAGTCATCGCGCACCCACTGTTGACCCTCTACCGGAATCACGATGGAAACTGTGCGAGTCGTGGCATCTACTGCGCCATCGGCATCCGTCACGGTGAGTGTGACTGTGTAGTCGCCAGACTCAGCGTAGGTATGCGTAGCGTTCTTGCCCGTTGCCGTTTCGCCGTCACCGAAGTTCCATGCGTAGTTAGCCAATGGGCCTTCAGGATCGCTCGAACCCGACGCATCAAACGAGACGTCTTGTCCGCTCGTGCTGAATACGAACTGCGCAGTCGGCAACTGGTTTGGTGCTGGCTCGATCACGATCGAATGCGATTTGGCAACGGTGTTGCCCGAGTTGTCCGTCACTGTCAGCGTCACGTTGTACGTACCGTAATCGGCATAGTCGTGGATCGGGTTCGCCTGAACGCTTCCCGAGCCGTCGCCGAAGTTCCAGGCGTAGCTGGCAATTGCGCCATCGTCATTGGCGTTTGCAGTGAAAGCAGCACGCTTTCCGTTGGCATTCGTCGTGAAATCGACTGTCGGCAAGGCATCGGGATCGACCTGTGCCGTGGTCGTGCTCGAGTCGCCACGATCATCTGTGACCGTGAGCGTCACAGTCTTGATCGCACCGTTGGCATATGTATGGCTTGGGTTCGTCGCCGTGCTCGTCTCGCCGTCACCGAAGTCCCATGCATGCGACACGATTGTTCCGTCGGGGTCACTCGATGTCGACGTGAAGTTCACATCAAGTCCACTCGCTGAGTGCGAGAACGAAGCATTCGGGGCTTGGTTCGCGCGCTGCACAGCCACCGACTTGGATGTCGTGTGGGTTGCACCACGAGTGTCCGTCACTTTGAGGACCACGTTGAAGGTACCCGGCGATACATACGTGTGCTCAGGGTTAGCCTGGGTGCTGGTGAACCCGTCGCCGAAGTTCCACTCGTACGTGATGGGGCCTTCAGCGTCACCTGAACCGGTGGAGTCGAAGTTAACAACCAATTCTTGCGCTGTGAATGAGAACTCTGCGACTGGTGGCACGTTTGGAACGTTTCCGCCAGCGGCCGCGTAGTGGTCTTGGATCTCACCAAGGCTCAGGACCCGCGGGTAAACGGCCGCCTCGTCCCAGTCGCCAACAAAGTAATTGTTTGACGAACCAGGCCAAACGCGATCGCCGCCGACCTTCCAGTAGCCAGTGTAGTTTTCAGCGCCGGTGTTGGCATTGCTTGCTTCGAGTTTGCCGTCAACATAGAGCTTCATGCCATCAGGGCCCAAAGAGCTCACCACGTGATGCCACTGGCCGTCGTTGACTGCCTTCGTTGACTCGATCGTGACGGTCGACGATGGGTTCACGCCGAACGACACTCGACCGTTGTCAAGCAGTTGCATGTGACGGTCGTAGTTACTCGAGAGACCGCTATTCGACGATCCACCGAAGCCCATGATGCGTCCGCCTGAAGTGGACGTCGTCTTTACCCACACTTCTTGCGTAAATACGAGTGGATTCGAGGTTGCGTTAGCTGCAACGACGTTACCGCCGTCTTTCTTTCCCCAGCCAAGCCAATTTCCGGCGACCGGCTGGTCGAGGCTGACGGCCTTGCTCGTACCAAAGACGCCCGAACGTCCCTTCGTCATTTCGCCCGTGTAGTTACCGCTTGTTCCACCCCACGAAGAGTCGTTCGCGACCGAACCAGAAGTTTCGTCGAGGCGCCAGAAGAAGCTTGGCTCGTCGTTGAACACCGACGTTCCGTATGCATCAGCAGGAGCCGTCGGCAAGTTCGATGCGCGACCGCTAGCAACCCAGTGTTCATTGACTTCAGCAAGTGTCAAAGCACGTGGGTAGACCGCAAATTCATCGAGGAGTCCGTTGAAGTAGCTGTTGCCAGACCATGTGTTGTCGCCACCGAGTTTCCAGTATCCGAAGATGTTCTGGCCACGTTCAACATCAGAACGCGAACCAACGCGCTTGCCGTCCATGTAGAGCGACATGCCACTCTGATCGAGAGTCGCCACAAAGTAGTGCCAGTTGTTGTCACGAACGTTGTTGCTCGTCTGAACAATCTTCTGCACACCTGGCGCCGGGTAGAGGCCGAAGCTCAAACGCCCGCTCGAATCGATGTAGACAGTGCGGTCATGTGACTCGGAGTCGCCGGTAGGTACGTCACCAAATCCAGCAATTTTGCCTGTAGCCGAGGTCTTGAACCAACCCTCAAGCGAGAATTCGTCTGGTGCTTGGATGAGCTCAGTGGAGTACGCCACGCTCGAGCGAGCACCCTTGAACTGGGTTGAGGCATTGCTATCGCCGTTAATGGCGCTTTCCTTGTTACGCACTGCGCCCGTGCCGACCTGCGTGTCGTCAGTTCCGCCCCAGTCATTCAAGGTCCGGCCTGAGGTTTCGCCGAGACGCCAGTACTTCAGCGGCTTGTCGTCAAGCACGGTGTTTGCGTAGTTGCTCAGGGATCCCGAACCCGAAACGGTCACCGATACCCACTCAGATGTCTTGGTGTTTCCGCTGGAATCGACCGCTTGAACTCGGTATTGAACCGTCTGGCCTGGCGTCAAACCACGATCGGTGAAGCCCATCGAACGCGCTTCCCAGAATCGTGCTTTTTGAGTCTCTGTGTACACGACATTGCTTGGCGTATCGCGCGAGACCTTGTAGGTGATTGCAGCGTTGTCGCGGTCCCACGTGGCCGGCCACGTAATGCGATTGACGCCCGATGCAACGGAACGGACCGTCGGAACGAGTTCCTTGTCCAGCGTGCGTGGCCCTTGCTTTCGCGGAGCAATTTCTTTCTTGGCGAAACGCACGATGCCTTGCTGCGCGGTGTTGTTGACGCGGGTGAATTCTCCACCCATGACGACGTAATCATCGTTTGCGTCAACATCCCACGTTCCTTGACCTTGACCCGTAAACGTTCCTGCGTTGACTTCAGGGAACCAGTTAAGGAGAGTGTTGCTCGGCTTTCCTGCTTGGTCGAGGTAACTATCTGGGAAGATGTCTTTTTGCGAAATGCCCGTAGCAGCCTTCGTGTAAGCCGTGGCTCGGTAGTACGGCCAAGGATCGGTTTGCGGGAAACCGCCAGTACCGAGGTTCGCGCAGTAGTGCTTGTGAGACGCGACGTATACGACGTCACCCGACGGAACAATGTCGTACGAGTCGCCGTGGCAGTCTTCTACCCAAACCAGGTTGCCGTTCCAGTCGACGCGGAAGGTGCCCTCAGTGGTTCCAGCCTTCTTTCCGGACACGTAGCCGACTCCGTAAAAGCCATCAGCGTCAGAACTGAGTGCCAAGATCGCGGACTTTTCGCCTGCGTTTCGGATGATGCCGTTTGCTGAAAGTGGGAGGTTAGTCTTTCCGGTGGCGGCGTCAACCATGACCAAGCCGTATCCGGGATTGTTTGAGCCGTTTGCGCTCGTGAACGCACCGCCGATGACGACTTTGTCGCCAGCGGGGTTGGTGGTGATGGCTTGCACGTTGCGATCAGCGATAGCCGGGTTGAACGGCAGGACTTGGCTGTTGTTCGGGTTGACGGCCGCAACGAGGTTGCGTGCAACTGAACCGGCTTTGGTGAAGTGCCCACCCACGTAGAGTGCGTCTGGAGTCCAATGAACCGAGTTGATTGTTGAGTCGAATCCGGTTGTCAAGTTCGCCTTGAGCGCACCGGTAACCGGATCAAGAGCAGCGACACGGCCTCGGTTCGTGCCGTTAATTTGGGTGAAGGAACCCGCCACATAAATAACGGAGCCGTCGGCGTTGGAACTGATCGACTTCACTTGCGCGTTTGCAACGGGTGCCCAGGAATTGATCAATTCGCCGGTCTGCAAGTTGTAGGCCAAGAGGTTGGCACGTGCAGTCTCGTTGACGCCCGCTGCTGCTCCGGCTGGGCGAGCCATGGTGAATTTGCCACCCACGTAGACCGTGTTACCGACAATCTCTTGATCCCATACGACACCATCAATTTGGACGGTGGGCAAAGCGTCAGCTGTAACTGTTTCTGGCAAACCGCCTTCTGGAGCGATATCTGCTTGTGCTGGAACTGCGACAAGCAATGCGCCTGGTACCGCGAACGCGGCAACGAGAGCAGAAATGCCTCGCTTCATTGACTTCTTCATCATGTGTCTTCCTTCGACGACCCACGTGGGCCGACCCCGAAAATCGAACTGCTGCAAACACGGAACCATGCGTGGTTCTTTAGGACTAGTTAACCCTAGTCATCAAGAATGACACAAATGAAGGAATTAGCAACAGATATCTCCGGAAAAAACCTATGATTCAGGCCACAGAACCTTGAAATTTCAATGATTTCAGCGACCGCGGGTGGATAACTTCAATCGTCACATCGCCCCGTTCTGCGGTCGGCACATTGAAAACTTGAGTCACACGCGTAACTTTTCCGGCCTTGAGTTTGCCCGTCGGCTGCTTCACGCCGGGGCCCGACGCAGTGATGGCGGGAGTGAGGTCCTTGCCGTAATAGGCATTGAGTACAACTCCAGCTAGGTCGAGGGACTCGTCACCCGAAGACAGTTCGACTGTGACCCTAATCGCCGGGCCAGCAATCTCCCCTGGAATTGTCGCTTCACTTGTCACGGCCTCAACCGAAATGATTCGAACGTCTCCGTTCTCGTCGATCGATTGCGACTGAGTCAGTTTGCCCGTTGGCTCGAGTTCCTTCGGCGGCTGGACAGTTGCCGTGGCAGTGGGATTACTTTGCGCCGGAATCGGATCAGGATCGCCTTCTTGACTCGTGTCGTTGCCAGTGAAAACGAGCCAGAAAACAAACACCACCGGAAGAACCACGGCGACCCCCAACGCAAGCCGTGACTTCATTGACATCTTCATGCAAAACCTCCCGAGTACTCATAGGCCCCAAGTCTCTCGTACTGAGCCTGAGGTGCTGAGCCTTTGGCAAACTGGCCTAACCATCACAGAGCAACGGCTACACTCAACGGGTTGAGTTTACCCAGTTCGCACCGAGGAGACACCCCGCATGAATGTGATGGAATATGTCGCTGCCCTACGTCGACAGTGGATCGCCATCATCGTGCTCTCGGCACTCGGCGCGGTAGCCGGTCTCGCGCTCGGCAAACTCACACCGCCGACCTACCAAGCGACAAGCCAAGTTTTCGTGAGTGTGACCTCGGGCGAAACGATCCAAGAACTAGCACAAGGCACGACATTCACGCAGAACATCGTCCAGTCCTATGTCCAACTCGCACGCACTCCCGCGGTACTCAACCCAGTGATCTCGAGCCTCAGTCTTGATACTTCAGCCAAGCATTTGGCTAAACGTGTCCATGTCGAGTCGCCCATTAACACCGTCTTCATCGACATCACCGTCGATGCGGTCGATCCTGAAGAAGCAGCCGACATCGCTAACGCGATCGCAGACCAGTTGCCCGAAACCGTCGAATCGCTCACTCCAACAGCGAAAGAAACTCCATCCGGAATCACCTTGACGACGGTCACCGAAGCAACAGAACCGAACTTTCCGATTTCACCAAACACCAAGCTCTACATCGCCATCGGTTTCGTCTTAGGGGCCCTACTTGGCATCGCGTTCGCCATCATTCGGCAACTTCTCGATACTCGGGTTGGCGACCGTGACGATCTTGCTGCCACGACAAAACTGCCCGTGCTCGGCGTAACGCCACTCTGGGGGGCCAAGAACGAGACAAATAAGGCTCTCCCGATGCTCAAACAACCAGAAGGTGTCGCGGCAGAGTCCTATCGTCGACTTCGGTCGAATCTGGATTTCGTCTGGTCGGGCACGCCTGGCGCCAAATCGGTTATGTTGACGTCTGCTCGCCCAGGCGATGGAAAGACGACAACAAGCCTCAACTTGGCGTTGGCACTCGCAGAACGCGGTGACCGCGTCGTGCTGGTGGATGCAGATTTGCGTCGCCCCTCCATCGCGAAGGCAACAGGCCTGGAACAGGCCGTCGGCCTAACCACCGTGCTGATTGAGAAAGTTCCACTCCGCCAGGCACTTCAATCGTGGACAGTATCCAACCTTGACGTCCTGACGAGCGGTGAGATTCCACCCAATGCGCTGCAACTTATCGATTCTCCGAAAACACGCAATCTCATCTCACGCCTCAAGGATTTGTACGACTACGTCGTGATCGATGCGCCCCCACTCCTCTCGGTGGTCGATGCTTCGCTTTTGGCACGCGAAGTCGATGGCACGATCGTGGTCGTGTCGTCCGGGCATACCAAGCGCGCGCAAGTCACCTCGGTGCTTGAGGCACTCGAACAAGCAGGCGAAAAGCCGGTCGGCACCGTCCTGACTCGGGCACGCGCGAAAGAGACGGGCTACAGCTACGACTACAGCAGCGACGAATCGGAATGACGACTTCACTCAACACACTCGTTGCAGGGGTTGGCGACGGCGGCCGCGTGCTCGTCGTATGCACGGGCAATATCTGCCGCTCCCCTGCCGCTGAGTTCCTGCTAGCCCGTTCACAAGCGTTCGGGCCTGGAGCCAGCATCGAATCTGCAGGCGTAGGCGCCGTCGTGGGGTCTGGCGTAGACAAACCCATGCGAGCTGTACTCGATCGCATCCCCGGGATCGACGCCAACAGCCACGTGGCCCGTCAGATCACGCCCGAACTTATCGACTCTGCAGACCTCATCATCACGATGAGTACTGGCCAACTCAGCAAAGTCCACTCCATGGCGCCTCAAGCGTTTGGCAAGGCCTTCACTTTACGTGAACTCGCTCATCTTGTTCGTCTGCACGGACGTGCTCTATCACTTTCGGAGTTGCACGCACGGCGATCCACGTTCCCCCGCGGAGTATCCAAAGAGATCGCCGACCCGTATCGGCGCGGAAACGCAGCAATGAAGAAGTCTGTTCTCGAAATCATCCATGCCATCGAGATGCTCACAAGCGTGCCCGCTCCTGCGGATCAGTTGGCGGTCCTCGGCACTAAACCACTGACGGTCCTGTCGTCGTCTCAACTTCACCCTGACCGCGTCAACCCCTATATGCTCCAATTGTTCAAGGCACTTGAGACGCATCCGAGTGTGACTTACCTTCAGTTTTCGTGGCGCACTGCGCTGAGGGGGCACATTGACGTTTTTCATTCACACTGGCCCGATGCCAAAGTCGAAGGGGCGTCAGCGTTTACCCGCTGGAAGCGGCGATTCGCTTTTCGTTGGATGACTCGTCGGTTTGCGCGTCGCAAGACTGCGGTGGTGCAAACGATGCACAACCTCAAACCGCATGAGAACCAATCGGCCACGAACCAGAAACTCATGGCGAACTTTCGCAGGCTTGAAAGCATGCGCATCGCAATCAATCCAACGACTCCACACGATTCGGGTGCGCCAATTGAAACGATCGTGCATGGGCATTCGATTGATTGGTTCAACACCTACTCGAAGCAAACTGCCGAGCCCGGCCGAGTTGCCTATTTCGGTCTCATTCGCGAATACAAGGGTGTACTCGATCTCGTCCAAACGTTCATCGAAACCAGGGAATCACTGACGCTTTCAATTTCCGGTCATCCCAATTCTGAAGAACTCGCGCATAAAATCTCGACAATTGCGGACACGGATGAACGCATCGAGGTGACGTACGGCTATATCGAAGAGCCCGACCTCGTCGAAGCAATCACGCGTGCGTCCCTCATCGCGCTTCCCTACCGTGAATTGCACAATTCGGGCGCGGCCTTGACTGCGCTCAGTTTGAATCGTCCCGTGCTCGTTCCGCGAAACGAGTCGACTGATGCGCTTGCCACCGAGGTGGGTGAACAGTGGGTCATCCGCTACGACGGTCCACTAACTGCCGAGTTGTTGGCAAAGTCCGTGCACCAGGCACCTGAGATCATCGCGTCCGGCACACCCGACTTGAGTTTGCGCGACTGGAACCTTGCGGGCGTCCAGCACGCTGCGGTGTTTGCCGAAGCGGCGTTTCGCGCGTCCATGCGCCCCGCAAAGCGATCGGATGGCGCGTGAGTTCGTCGGAATTCGATGGGCTTGCCATCGTCGTTGTGAACTTTGGTTCGCATGCCTTGCTGCGCGAGAATCTTGGGTCAATGTCACCGCATTTCGCTGGCACGCAGTTTGTAGTTGTCGATAACTGGTTCAGTGAGGAAGAACGGCGCGAAACAGAAGAATTGTGCGCTGCCCACGGTTGGACGCTCATCGGGCTTGACACAAACACCGGCTTTGGCACAGGGTGCAATCGAGGCGCTGAGGTCGCGTTGTCGATGGGTGCGCAAGAACTCATGTTTCTCAATCCCGACGCTGTGATCGACAATTCCTCTGCGCGAGCGCTTGTCGAAGCTGCACGGGCACAGCCAATGGCGTTGGTAGCTCCCCGCATTCTCAAGCGCAACGGAGACGTGTGGTCTGCCGGCATGGACATCGACCTCGTCACTGGGGACGCTAGGCCGTGGCATCGGCGCCCAGAATTTAATGGAATCGCGACGATCGAGTGGTTCACTGGCGCTTGCTTCGTCCTTAGTTCAACACTGTGGGAGGCGTGCGGAGGTTTCGACGACGACTACTTCCTCTATTGGGAAGACGTCGACTTCTCGGCCCGAGTTCAAGCCGCGGGGGGCTCACTCGTCTTGATCTCGCACGCCACCGCGCATCATGACGTTGGAGGGACACAAGCACCCGGATCGTCTGCCAGCAAGTCGGAAATCTACTACTACTACAACATCCGCAATCGTTCGCTCTTTGCCCGCAAGCACCTCACGGCGCCACAACGAAAAGTGTGGAAAGCAAGCGCCTTTCGAGCAGCGTGGGCGATTCTGCTGCGTGGTGGCCGGCGGCAATTTCTCCGACCAGTTAAGCCATTTCGCGCTTTATATCGAGGACTGCGCGACTCTGACTACGGCGTGTAGCGACACTACACGCCGTCAGTTTGCGCCATTCGCCGTTTCATATCTCGACGGACCCACCAGGCGGCAGGAATCACCTGGCACACAAACAACGCGATTGCGCTTGCTATCACTGGACCGGCGGCGCCGAGTCGCTGCACGAGGACCCAGGTCAACAACACGTTTGAAGCAACCATGGCAAACACCGGAATGACTTGAAACTTCAATCCGGCAGGTGACGTCATATACATCCCAATCGGGTAATGCACTGATTGCACCGCAATGAGCGCGACATAACCGGCCATGAGCCAGACACCTACCTGCAGCAAGTCTTTCGCGACCCACTTTTCAAACAACGGCATAGCGAGGACGAGCGCGGCCCCCATAGCGAGTGCTGCACCTAGGAACCCTGCTGCAATGGGGAACGGGCTCTCCACCTTTCCGCGGGAACGCGCTCGCGCGAAGAACGGCCAGAGCGTGAGACCAGCGGCGATGATGGCTTGCAAGACGAGTCCGAAAATTTGGGCCGCGAAGTTGTAGGTCGCCAACTCAATGCGATCGCTCATGTGGGAAAGGAAGAGTCGGTCGGTCTGCATGGCGATGGGCGTGGCCATCGAAATTGCCAATGCGGGCCCGGCCGTATCAAAAATGGTGATGCTCGGAAATTGGCGAATGCGCGGGACTCGCCAAAGCGCCTTGCCCAACGCAGGCTTGATCAATCGTCCAGCGACGACGATGCAAATAAGCCCCGTTATCGATGTGGCTACGTACGAAATCAGTGCGATCTCACTGCCGTTGCTCTCACCAATCGCCACGAGCACGACAAGTGACATGACGAACATGGGTGAAACCAGTCCGAGAATGACGATTTGCAGGGTGTTTCGGCCTGACCCGACGAGGATGCGCGATCCTAGGCCGAGCGGGAGCGACAGGGCGAAAACGACGATGCACAACGTCGCGATCAGTTCGCCCCCGGCCATGAGCCCGTTACCAAGGATCGCTGGCCATAGTCCCGCGAACATGAGTAGAACGCTGAGCGCCGCAATGATGAATCCTGTGACAACAAGTAACCGGAATGCGGTCGCGAGACTAGCGAGTACGCGCTCGTCGTCGCGAGGGTTTTTCGATTCCGAGATCGCGTTGAGGACAACGGCGCCCATGCCAAGATCAGCAAATGGCAACAGCATCCGTAGCCCGTTGAGTAGTCCGTATTGGGCATAGGCATCAATTCCGAAGTGCTCCAGGATCAGTCGACTGGAAATTATGCCTAAAAGTCCGGTCACACCCATTACGCCTATACGAGCCCCAGCTGCACTGGTCACTCTTCGCCACACGCCCACGGCCGGATATTACCCTTTCTCTAGTCCCTTGGAACCAAAGTTGCAAATGAGTCTTGAGTGACGTAACTGACGTAACTACTGTCGAGCCTAGAAACCAAGCAATTTCAAGCGAAATAGCTATCCGGTTTCGGACGAAGCACACAGCAGGATCGCTTCACCGATACAGAGGTTTCCGTGGTTCTCGGGCAACACGGCATGCGCCAAAGTGTCACTCGGTGTCGCGGTTCCACAGGGAAGGAAACCGTTCGCAGTGAACACCACTTCGCCGAACAAGTTCATGGCAGCAGCCACGAGCATCATGATTGCTCTGGCTGGCCTTTTTGTTTTTGCCACACCGGCTCAAGCCAGCACCGACGACACCACCGTGTTTGTACCTGCCGGCCCGACGACCGTTGCCGGGTTCAAGACAGTTACCTCGAAGTCGCCCCGCACCGTCTCTGCTCGCGTTCCCGCGAACGCATCGTCGGTTTACGTCAGCGTCGCAGTGACGTCGACCAAGAAGGCTGGCAGCCTGCGCATCTGCGGAACTGGCGCCGCCTGCGCCCCCACCGCCGCACTATGGACGGCGAAGGGCAAGCGCTATAACCACATGATGGTTGTCCCCCTCAATGGTTCTGCCAATATCCGCATTTCACACACTGGTTCCGCCAAACTCCAGGTCGTTGTCGTGGGCTACAGCACTCAACACGCCGCGGATGGTGCTGGAACAGTATTTTCTCCGAGTATCTATCGCGCACAATCGTCTCGGTCAATGAAGGCGAATACTCCCTACTACGTAAACCTCAAGAACGCACCTGCTGGCACCCAGGCGGTCGCAGTATCGGTTTCCACAGCACGAGCCAAATCCCACGGGCACGTCTCCGTGTGCTCCTCGAAGGCATCGACACCAACGTGCCGCTCGATCTCGAAGGCAGGGGTCGACAAGCGAGGTTTCCGCACTTCCACGGCGATCGTTCGCACCTTCGGATCGAACACTCTCAAAATCATCTCCACAAAGAAGGCAACCGTCACCGTTGATGTGCTCGGCTATTACGTCACAAGCAACAATGCGGCTGTTGACACAGAAGACGCCGTCACCACGGTGACCGTGCCCTCCGGTCAGACTCGCACCGTGGAACTTCCTGTTGACGAAAACACCACCGGCGCGGTAGCTGAAATTACGGGCGCGGGAGCTTGGCGAACCGCGACATTGAAGGCCTGCGCTGGTGACACGATGACAGCATCGTGTGACTCGGCTCGAGTGGCTACCGTGGCAAAGTCCAGCGGTGTTGGCACCGTAACGTCAACTGTTCTGCCCGTTGAAGATGGCAAAGTAACGTTCAAAGCCGAGCAGGCGAGCGTCCGGCTCACCGTCCGTTACCTCGAGCTCATCACGAAGCGCCCTTCGAAGCCAGTCGTGACCCCTAGCCCTACCCCTACGCCAAAGCCAACTGTCAGCCCGACGCCGACCCCGACGCCGACCCCGACGCCGACCCCGACACCAAAGCCGACGCCAACGCCAACTCCGACACCAACAACTACGCCTACCCCTACCCCTACGCCTACGGTCACCCCAACGCCAACACCTACCCCGACACCAAAGCCGACGCCGACGGTTACCCCGACCCCGACGCCGACGGTTACCCCGACGCCAACGCCAACTCCGACACCAACAACTACGCCTACACCTACTGTCGTGATCCCGAACGGTGCCGTAGCATTCGATTCCTTTACCCGCACGTCAGGTAGCAGCTGGGGCAACGCAGACCGTGGTGGCTCATGGACCGCTCAGAACGCCTCGCTCTTCTCGGTTGATGGCAGCCGCGGAGTCATCACCTTGGCACCGGGCGCCGGCTCGCAAGTTGCGCTCGCCGGTACAAGCCTGTCCAAGGACGTCACGTTCGACTACTCCCTCGCAAGTGCCGCCACCGGCGGGTCGAGCTTCTTCGAAGTGCGTCCACGCTTGGTATCGAATAACACGCACTATTCGGTCAAACTGGTCACGTCAACCGACAGCAAAGTCCGCGCTGACATCGTCCGCACGGTGAACGGCACCGCGACGACCCTTGGCAACGTGATCGTTCCCAACATCACTCAGGGCGCGGGGACACCGCTCAAGGTTCGTGTCCAGGTTTCGGGTACGAATGCCACGAACGTCAAGGCCAAAGTGTGGGCAGCTTCGCAGGTTGAACCCGCCGCATGGACACTCGAACGCAGCGACTCGACCTCCGGTCTCCAAACCGCAGGAAGCCTCGCGTTCTACGGCTACCTCTCGAGCAACGCGCCCGCAGCACAAAAGTTCCGTGTTGACAACGTGCTGGAGAACGTAGTTGAGGTTTCGACTCCAACTCCGACTCCGACTCCAACACCGACTCCAACACCGACTCCGACTCCAACTCCAACACCGACTCCGACTCCAACACCGACTCCAACTCCAACACCGACGCCAACTCCGACGGTCCGCCCGAATCTTCCAGCCAAGCAACTCAACGCTGACACGACGGGTGTACCAGCGGGCACGAAACTGACGTTGTTCGAAGGTGTCCTCAAGATCACGAAGGACGGAACTGTCATTGACGGTCTCGACGTCAAGGGCCGCATCTCGGTGGAAGCCAACAACGTTACGATCAAGAACACTCGAGTTCGCGGCCAGGGCTCAGTCAAAGTTGGTCTGATCGATGCCCGCAGCAGCCACACGGGGCTCAAAGTGATCGACTCGGAAATCTACAACGAGATTCCGCATCCCGACACCAACGGCATCATGGGTGGAAACTTCATCCTGGAACGCGTCAACATCCACACTGTGGTTGACCAGGTACACGTGACCACTCTGGGTAATGTCGAGATCCGCCACTCGTGGCTCCACGACAACACCCACTTCGTCAATGACCCGAACTGGAACGGTGGCCCGAGCCACGACGACAACATCCAGCTCATTGGAGGTCAGAACATCCTGGTGAAGTCCAGCCGGATCGAAGGCTCCAAGAACGCCGCGATCATGGTCGGCCAGAACGAGGCCAAGATCCAAAACCTCCATGTTGAGGACAATCTCATCGGTGGAGGCGCATGCTCGATCAATGTTTCCCCGAAGGGTTACGGCGATATGCTCAGCAACGGCAACCGAATCACGGGTAATACCTTCCAACGCAACCAAGTCAAGCACCTCGGATGCGCCGTGATCTCACCAGTAAACTCGCTTCCTTCGATGCTCAACAACATCTGGGAAGACACGGGAGCATTGGTCGCTTTCACGAAGGGCTGACCACAACGGGTCTTTGCGCCAAGCGCAAAGCAGGTAGAATATCGGTGGGGGTTTCTCGGGGCCCACCGATATTCGCCTGCGAGTCGGGAAAAATCTGCTCGCCCGATGTTGTTGGAGTTATGTGAGGCAAGGCCTAACCGTCCGGGTTCTCGGAACCGCTGTCGTAGTCACTTCAATCTTTGCGATAACTGGGTGCACGCATACACCAAGCAACCCCGAGAGTCCCGATACCACTGACCTATCCTCCTCGGAGTCTCACGCTCGCGCCGACCGAAACGTTGAGCGCCCAGAACCGACTACGAATCCCTCCTCGACACCAGCGCCAAGCGCTTCAGTACCGACAGCCATCGCGTCTGACACTGTGACCGCGTCCCCCACTACGCCGGCACCGGTTATCAAACCACCCAAAACAAACCCCACCCAAACGTCGTCCAAAACGACGGGTGTTCCCTCCGGAACAAAGCTGACGCGGTACGACGGCGAACTTGTCGTCACCCAGGCGGGCAAGATCATTGATTCGCTTGAGGTTCGCGGGTCGATATCTGTCCGGGCGCCCAATGTCGTCATCAAGAACACGCGAGTGGTTGGCGTCAAAGCGCTCAAGACCGGACTCATCGCTTCACGTTCGACTGGGCTGCGGGTAAAGAACTCGGAAATCTACTCCACCTACCGCAACCCCGATACAAACGGCATCATGGGTTCGAACTTTTCACTTGAAGGTGTTGAGATTCGAGATGTAGTCGACCAAGTACACATTCACGGCGCCGGCAACGTAGTAATTGAAGATTCCTGGCTACATAGCAACGTTCATTATGCAAATGATCCGAACTGGAACGGTGGTCCAAGCCACGACGACAATGTTCAGATTGTCAGCGGTTCGAACATCACCATTTCTGGTAGCCGCATGTCGGGCGCACATAATGCGGCCATCATGATCACCCAAGACGCTGGAAATGTCTCGAATTTACGTATTGAAAAGAACCGTCTTGGAAACGGCGGTTGCTCCATCAACATCTCCCCCGGCAAGAACAAGCCTGCAATCTCGGGACTCAAGGTTGCTAAGAATGGTTTCGACGCGACACAGCGTGTGCGTGGTTGCGCAGTAATCGGTCCACGTGCGTATGCGGGAACGGCTCAAGGAAACTACTGGCTCGCCACCGGAGTCCTCGCCCCGATGAGCGACGGCGGCTACTAGCCCGATTAGGCTGCCGCGGTTGCGCCCAGCGACTCGCGCTTGTCGACGTCGCTAGCGGTTGAATGAGCCTTGCGTTCGCTCGAGGCCATGCTCGATCAAGCTTTCGATGGCGTCAGCGGCTTCCTGAACGATGATGTCGATCTCAGTCCGTTCATTCTTGGTAAACGGCTTGAGGACGAAGTCATGCACTTCTTGGCGCCCAGGCGGACGCCCAATACCCACTCGAACCCGATAGAAATCGCCCGTACCGATCGCTTGACGGATTGATTTGAGTCCGTTGTGCCCGTTATCGCCACCGCCCATTTTGAGACGTAGCGATCCGACTGGAATATCCAATTCGTCGTGAATGACAATGAGATTTTCTGGCTGAACCGAGTAATACTTCATGAGCGCGGCAACTGGCCCACCGCTCTCGTTCATGTAGCCACGTGAACGACCCAACACGACGGGCTCGCGGACCAACCGGCCAGAGACTGCCTCAGCCTTGGTTGCTTTGTGAAGCGCAAACGAGCCGCCCACACGCGTGGACAGCTCGTCTGTCACAAAATACCCGACATTGTGCCGAGTAGCGGCATACGCTGGGCCCGGATTTCCGAGCCCAACGATCAGCCAGGTCACTCGCCCTCGGCTGCCTCAGGTGCAGCTTCTTGAGCGGAACCTTCAGCAGTTTCGCCTTCGCCGTCGTGCTCCATCTGTGCAGCCGTAGGTGCGGCCGTGATGTTGACGATGAGGTTTTCGGCATCCTCCGCGAGGGTTGCACCCTTCGGCAGAGTCAAATCGGAAGCGTGAACCAAAGCGCCGGCTTCAAGTCCGTCAAGGACAACATCGACCGATTCAGGGATGTGGGTTGCTTCAACTTCAAGCGCAATCGTGGCGAGTTCGGTGACGACGAGAGTGCCAGCCGCAGCCTCACCCACGTGAACCAACGGAACCTCAACAACAACGCGTTCGCCCTTTTGCACGATGAGCAGGTCAACGTGTTCGATGTGGCCGCGCAGCGGGTCACGCTGAACTTGGCGTGGGATCGTGAGGTGCTCTTCGCTACCGACGGTCAACTCGAACAGAGCATTCGCCTGCTTGAGAGCTTGGGTTGCTTGGTGTCCAGGCAGGGAAACGTGGATTGGGTCGCTTCCGTGTCCGTATAGAACAGCCGGAATCTGGCCTTCGCGACGAAGACGGCGAGCCGCGCCCTTGCCGAACTCAGTGCGGGTTTCGGCGGTAATTTTCAGTTCAGACACGGGGTTTCTCCTGCTGGTTCTCAGTAGTTTTCGGTTCTTTTACGGCGCTCAACACGACACTCTGTGGAGCGCCCTGTCGATCACAGTCACGTGTTGGTGCGACCCTCGCCGAGGCAACCGAAAGTCTACCCCAGCAGGTGTCGCGCGCCCAAATCGGGCGGATTGGCCTTGTGCGCTATTCGTCGAACAGGCTCGTGACCGAGCCGTCTTCAAATACTGCTGACACTGCCTTTGCCAAGAGCGGCGCGATCGACAGGACTGTGAGTTTGTCAAACATCATGTCCTCAGTGAGTGGAAGCGTGTTGGTCACGATTACTTCACGTGCAACAGAGTTCGACAAGCGCTCAACGGCTGGCCCGGAGAAAACGGCGTGCGTCGAGACAATGACTACTTCTGCAGCACCATCGTTCATAAGCGCTTCGGCTGCTTGAACAATTGTTCCGCCCGTGTCGATGAGGTCATCGACCAAGATGCAGGTTCGTCCTGTTACTTCTCCGACCACGCGGTTCGCCTTGGTTTGGTTCGGCTGATTGATATCGCGGGTTTTGTGAATGAAGGCCAGTGGCGCTCCGCCGAAGGCTTTCGCCCACGACTCGGCCACTTTGATTCGGCCCGCGTCAGGTGAGACCACCGCTAGTGGCTTATCTCCATACTTTTTCTTCACTTCATCGACCAGAATCGGCATCGCCAGAAGGTGGTCGACAGGGCCGTCGAAGAACCCTTGGATCTGCGCCGTATGCAGATCGACCGTCATGAGGCGGTCTGCCCCAGCGGTGAGGAAGAGATCGGCCATGAGGCGCGCGCTAATGGGCTCGCGTCCCAAATGCTTCTTGTCTTGGCGCGCATATCCGTAGAACGGAAGGATCACCGTGATGCGCTTGGCCGAAGCCCGTTTGAGCGCATCGATCATGATGAGTTGTTCCATGATGGCTTCATTGATCGGGGCCGAGTGGCTCTGGATCACAAAGGCATCACAGCCACGCACCGATTCGTTGAATCGCACGTAGATCTCGCCGTTTGCGAAATCGTAAGCAGTTGTGGGCACAAGATCCACATCGAGAATGCGGGCGACTTCTTCGGCTAGCACCGGATGCGCGCGTCCCGACATGAGCATGAGGTTTTTTGTCGTGGTGCGTTTGGCTGAACTATTCGATGCCACCGGTTTACTCCTGAAGGTCCTATGCGGGAGAGTCGTGCGTTTCACTGCTCGAGCGGGATCGTTTCACCCACTCCTCAATGTTCCTCTGTGATCCAGCCGATACCGCCAGCGACCCCCCTGGAACGTCTTCGCGAACGATTGTGCCAGCACCGGTATAGGCACCATCATCAACAGTCACAGGCGCAACAAGAACGTTGTCGCATCCAATTCTCACATTGCTACCGATAGTCGTTCGATGTTTGTTTTGGCCGTCGTAATTGGCGGTGATACTGCCAGCGCCGATGTTGCTGCCAGCGCCGATCTGGGCATCCCCCATGTACGACAAGTGGGGCACCTTGGAGCCTTGCCCTACCTTGGTGTTTTTCAACTCGACGAATGCCCCCGCCTTGGCACTCTCGGCTAATTCAACTCCGGGACGCAAATACGTGAATGGGCCGACGCTGGCGTTCTCACCGATCAGTACATCAGTTGCGTCAGTGCGCACTACTTTTGCGCCTTGACCGACTTCCACGTTGCGCAAGGTGGTGTCTGGGCCGATCGTGGCGCCTTCACTCACGGTAGTGGCTCCTAAGAGCTGGGTGCCTGGGTGAATGATCGTGTCACGGCCGATGCTCACGGCTGAGTCAATCCACGTGGTTTCGGGATCGATAATTGTGACGCCTTCAGCCATCCAGTGGTTCGTGATTCGGCGGTTTAACTCTCGCCCCATGCGGGCCAGTTGTCTACGATCGTTGACTCCTTCGGTTTGCCACACATCATCGAGTACGTGCGCACCTACTGGAAGGCCCTCCAACACCGCGGCCGAAACAATATCGGTGAGATACAGCTCGGCTTGGGCATTATTGCTCGTGAGTGCGCGAACGGCACGACCAAGAAATTCGCCGCTCACGACCAAGATCCCGCTGTTGACTTCGTTGACGAGCAACTCGTCGCTGCTTGCGTCTTTGTGTTCGCGGATTGCTACAACTGCGCCATCGGCATCACGCAAGATTCGACCGTATCCGGTCGGGTCAGCCACAGCAGCGGTCAAGATGGTGACGGCGCGCTTGGCCAAGGCATGATCGGTGAGGAGTTCCCGCAACGTTTCGCCAGTCAAGAGCGGAACGTCCGCGTAGGTGATGACGTAGGTTTCCGCCGCTTCGCTTTCGACATCCAGCGCGCACCGAACCGCATCGCCAGTTCCGTTTTGTTGCTCCTGCACTGCCACGATCGCGTCTGCAGCGCACTGCCCGAGCGCCGCTGTTACTTGCTCGCGGTCGTGGCCTACAACTGCCACGATCGAGTCAACTTCAACGTCACGTACAGCAGCGAGCGCATGCTCTAGCATCGAGCGTCCGGCAATCTCGTGGAGCACTTTGGCGCGGGCCGATTTCATGCGGGTACCCGCTCCTGCGGCAAGAACAATTGCAGCGGTCTTTTTCACGGGTCTCCTCGAAAATCTCAGGAACGTATTGAGCGTAGGCGGGAATAGATCTCCACCTACGCTCAAGCCTAAATGTTAGCCAGCGATACGGCTCACGCCGGACACGCCAACAATCTACTTCTTAACGCGGACCGTTAGTTTCTTCGCAACCGGCTGTGCTTTTTCATTGCCGAGATACTTCACGGTGTAAACCGTGGTGCCGCGTGGCTGCTTCTTCAAGGTCACGGCGGCTGCGCCACGACGATTGAGCGTGACGGTCGTTAGACGCTTGTTGCCCCGATAGATCGCTACATTGCCACGAGCGACTTTGCGCTGGGAAAATACTGCGATCACAATATTGACTTTGCGCTTCTTCTTAGCCTTCGCGTACACGCCAAGCGCCGATGGAACTGCCTGGACAACTTCTGGTTCAACTACCTCTGGCTGGACAACTTCTGGCTGGACAACTTCTGGTTGTGGTTTTGGCTTGGCATCAAAACGCGCGTCAATGCCGGTTCGCTTTTCGCCTGCCGCAAGCACAATGTCGTGGGCAAGGTCCAACGTTGGCTGGTTTCCGGAGTACTCGTTATTGAACCGGTCGTCGTTCGGGAAAAACCCGAGACGATAAACGCCCGCGGGAAGCGACGTAAAGTAATAAAGGCCTCGAAGTTCGACGTTCAGCAACCTGTACGAGTCGTACATGTGGAAGGTGCCGTCTGGCCCTTGCTGGTACAGGGCGACGGTCGCATCGCTCGGCGGTGAACCGTCTGGCTCTGTTACTGTCCCTGAAATTTCGCCAGACTCAGCGGCCAAGGTGACGTCAAGGCCGGTGATGTCTTGCCCTGGCGCCATGACGATGGGCTTCGCATCAGCCAGAACTTCTCCGCTCTCCCAAAACAAGCGCGCAAATTCACCGTTCGTAGGCACGAATTCAATCCGGTAGGTGTCAGCAGGTAAACCTGTGATCGAAAACGAGCCGTCCGCCTTCGTGACTTCGCGATCGTTGGCAACCCAGAAAAATTCAGTTCCTCGCAAGACCTCAATTTTTACTCCCTGAATGGGCGCACCGTTCACGTCGGTTACTGTGCCAGAGAGGGAGCCTGTTTCAACCGCTTTATCGGCCTGCGCAGGAGCGAAAACCGCAAGCGACGTGATGAGCGCGAAAACCGCAATTAGTGCGCTCAGAACGCGCTGTATTGGTTTCACCATCGAGCCGAACCCCCAAGTCCATCCATGAGTCGCTAGGCACAAAGCCATCGCTTTGATGGATACTACGGGAAAAACACGATCTGCATAGTTCGAAATAACTACTTTGGTGGGTCATTGTGGGCTAAGGCACATGCTCGTGAAATCCCTAGCCCACATTCCACTCCTATTTCTTGGTGGTGACGCGGACGAGTTTCGTGACCGGCTTGGCCGTCCCGTAACCGAAGTACTTGACCGTGTAAACCACAGAACCCTTCGGCTGCTTCGTCGTTTTGAGCGTGACTTTGCCCTTTGAGTTCAAGTTCGCCGCCTTCACCAACGTTGAACCGCGATACACCGCAACCCGACCGCGAACCGCCTTCCGATTCGACGACACAGCAAGCGTGAAATCAACCTTGCGCTTCTTCTTCGCCTTCATCT
>SSHC01000058.1 GCA_008017265.1 Aeromicrobium sp. | reverse complement strand
CTCAAAGGCGCGGTAACTCTTGACTTCGGTCTGTCGTACAGTGGCCGCCCCGTCATTGACATCATTGCGCAGACATTCCCCGTCACCATCAAACTTGCGCTCATGGCGCTCGTCATCGAGATGGTTTTGGGTATCACTGCCGGTACCATCGCGGGCTTGCGTCGTGGCAAACTTTTTGACTCGACCATGCTGGTGACATCGCTGCTCGTGATCGCAGTACCGATCTTCGTGTTCGGTTTCATGTTCCAACTCATTTTCGGCGTCAAGTTGGGGTGGTTC
Organism: Aeromicrobium sp.; assembly: GCA_008017265.1. Taxonomy (GTDB): domain Bacteria; phylum Actinomycetota; class Actinomycetes; order Propionibacteriales; family Nocardioidaceae; genus Aeromicrobium. Next base: position 10,230 of record SSHC01000058.1, on the reverse strand, counting down.
CCGCCCACGGTAGGTGGCGACGCCAGTTTTAAGAACCTCATACTCCCGGCCACCGTGCTGGGCCTCGTTTCGTTCGCCTACGTGTTGCGCCTGACCAGAACCTCGGTAATCGAAAACTTGACCGCAGACCACGTGCGTACGGCACGCGCCAAAGGCCTGACAGAAGGAACCGTCGTTCGGCGTCACATCATGCGCAACTCGATGATTCCCGTCGTCACGTTCCTTGGCGCTGATTTGGGCGCGTTGATGGCAGGAGCCGTCGTGACTGAAGGAATCTTCAATGTGCACGGCGTCGGTAACCTCGCCTACACCGCCATCCTCAAGGGAGAAAGCCCCACCATCGTTTCAGTCATCACCGTCATGGTGCTCGTCTATGTGGTGATGAGCTTGCTTGTCGATCTTCTCTATGCCGCCCTCGACCCAAGGATTCGATATGCCTGAGACTCCTCGTCCGGGGCAAGAACGATTCGTTGCCTCTATTGAAGAAACCCCACTGCGGGACATCGATGTCGTTGACACGACTGCTGCGCCAGAAAGCCAATGGGCTGAAGCATGGAAACGACTTCGTGGCCGTGGACTTTTTTGGGTTTCGGCGGTCTTGCTGCTCGGCGTCATTGTCATGATTGCTGTGCCGGGCTTATTCACGAGCAAAGATCCCACGATGTGTGACATCACCCTGAGCCTCGCAGGGCCAGCAGAAGGCAGTCCGCTGGGCTACAACCTCCAAGGTTGCGACGTGTGGTCGCGAACTGTGTATGGAGCCCGGGCATCAGTCTCTGTTGGCATCTTCACTGTGCTCATCGTGGCAACTATCGGTTCGATCACGGGAGCTGTGGCAGGCTTCTACGGCGGCTGGATCGATTCGGTTGTTTCCCGTATCTCCGATATTTTCTTCTCCATCCCGTTGTTGCTCGCCGCGATCGTGATGTTGTCGGTCGTCAACAACCTCTTCCCCGAACGCACATTCTGGACAGGCGTTGCCTCGGTTGTGTTGGCGCTTTCGCTTTTCGCGTGGCCACAAATCACCCGACAAATGCGAGGCGCAGTCTTGAGCGTCAAGAACCTCGAGTTCGTCGACGCGGCCAAAGCGATCGGAGCATCAAATCGCCGGAATTTAATCAAGCATGTCGTACCGAACTCAATGGCGCCCGTCATCGTGACATCGATGATTTCGCTTGGAGTTTTTATCGTTGCCGAAGCGACGCTCTCGTTCTTGGGTATTGGCCTACCTCGTCAGGAAGTTGTGTCGTGGGGCAACGACATCGCCGATGCGCAAGTGCTGGTGCGCTCGGGTGAAAACCTCGACGTCATGTTCATTCCCGCAACAGCTCTCGCGCTCACTGTTCTGGCCTTCATCCTGTTGGGTGACGCCGTTCGTGACGCGCTCGACCCGAAGGCGAAGAAATGACCGAAACTCGCGCAGGCGCTGTGTATGGGAACAACGAACAACCGCTGCTTGAACTCAAGAACTTGCAGGTTGGATTCCGCGACGGCAAGACACTCATCCCGGCAGTGAACGGTGTCAACTTGACGCTCTATCCGGGTCAAGTTGTTGCCATCGTCGGGGAGTCAGGCTCGGGCAAGTCCACCACTGCGCACGCCATCATCGATCTCCTGCCGGGCACAGGTGAAGTGACCGGCGGCGAGATACTCTTCGACGGCAAGAAGATCTCTGGCGCCAATCGCAAGCAGATTTTGGCGCTGCGCGGATCGTCGATTGGTCTCGTGCCACAAGACCCAATGACTAACTTGAACCCGCTATGGCGCGTGGGAACTCAAATCAAAGAAGTGCTCACGGTTAACGGGATTGCCAAAGGCAAAGCAGCCGATCAGCGTGTCGTTGAACTGCTGACCGAAGCAGGACTTCCCGACGCCGAAATGCGGGCACGCCAGTACCCACACGAGTTCTCTGGCGGAATGCGGCAGCGTGCCTTGATCGCGATGGGACTCGCGGCCCGGCCAAAGCTCTTGATTGCCGACGAGCCCACCTCGGCGCTCGACGTCACTGTCCAGAAGCAAATTCTCGACCACCTCGACACGATGATCGACGATCTCGGTTTTGCGGTCTTGCTGATCACGCACGATCTTGGTCTTGCTGCTGAACGGGCCGATCACCTTGTCGTGATGTATCGCGGCAATGTGGTTGAGTCGGGCCCTGCACTTGAGATTTTGCAAGATCCCCAGCACCCCTACACGCAACGTCTCGTTTCGGCTGCGCCGTCGCTCGCTTCGCAACGCTTGACCTCGGCCGCACGTGCTCACGTTCGTGAACAAGCCACAGAAGCGGCGCAAGAGAACTTGCCCGGTACACAAGAGTTTGGCCAAGGGCGAGACCTCATTGTTGAGGTCGAGAACCTGACGAAGAAGTTCGAAACGCAAGGCGGGCGGCCATGGGCGAAGGAATACTTCACGGCTGTCGACAACATCTCGTTCGGGCTGCCGCGCGGCACCACGACAGCGATCGTGGGGGAGTCTGGTTCAGGTAAGTCGACCGTGGCGCGCATGGTGTTGGATCTTTTGGAGCCAACTGAAGGCGTGGTCCGATTCGACGGGGTCGATATTCGTTCGATCAAAGGCAAAGAAGAACAACTCGCGTTCCGCCGCCAGATTCAGCCAGTTTTTCAGAACCCCTATGCCTCCCTTGATCCGCTCTCTTCAATCTTTGATTCGATTGCAGAACCGCTTGTGGTGCACAAGATTGGCGACAGGGCTAGTCAAGAAGCGCGAGTGCGTGAACTTCTCGACAAAGTGTCGCTGCCGGCGTCGGTTATGCCGCGTTATCCGCACGAATTGTCGGGCGGGCAGCGCCAGCGCGTCGCAATTGCGCGTGCGCTCGCGCTCGAGCCGAGCGTGGTGATTTGCGATGAGGCGGTCTCGGCGCTTGACGTCCTCGTGCAGTCGCAAATTCTTTCCCTCCTGAACGATCTGCAGTCGGAATTGGGTTTGAGTTACTTGTTCATCACGCATGATCTCGCGGTCGTGCGCCAAATTGCCGACGATGTTGTGGTGATGCAGTCGGGCAAGTTGGTCGAGCATGCCTCGGTTGCCGAAACCTTCGATTCGCCCCGCGAGGAATACACGCGCAAACTGCTCGATGCGATCCCCGGAGGGTCCATCAAACTGGGCTGAAACTCTGGCTCTAGGTGCGCCGTGCACAAGTGCGGGCCGCTGTTGACCTATTCGAACATATGTTCGATAATGGGTGAATGTCGTCTTCCGTTAGCGCTGTTATTGCTGATTTGAAGGCCCAAGTCCAACGCATGGAAGGGCCTGCCGCGCGTTGGCCCATGCCCACGCATCCAGTGTTGTCGTCCTTGCTGCAATTGCGTTCGGGCGGTGTGTATCAGGTGGCCTCGCCTAGTCTGGCGATGTTACTCATGGCTGGCCCTTCATCGGCTGGTGCGTGGTGTGCCGTCGTGGGGATTCCACAGTTCGGGATCGAGGCGGCGCGTGCGATAGGCGTTCGCACAGAACGAGTCGTCTATGTTCCTGAAGTCCAAACAGATGAACTCTTCAACGTCGTAGCAGCACTCATCGAGGTCGTTGATGTCGTCGTGCTGGCTCCGACTCGCGTGACACCCACTCAAGCTGCGCGACTCGTGGCACGAATGCGCGAAAAGCATTGTCTACTCGCCACTTGGGGTGCATGGCCAAGCGCAGATGCGCGTTTGGATTGGTCACACATCGAATGGCGAGGTGTCGGCCTGGGGCACGGCAATTTGCAGGCGCGGCGAGTCACTCTCGAAGTGCACCGAGGCGATCGTCGTACCGGCGCGAAGCGCGTATGGTTCCCCGATGTGAATCTCGTTGTTCGTGAAGATGAACAACACTCAGGCAGCCACACAGGCGAAGGTGCGGTTGTGCCGAGGCTACGGAGCGTGCCATGAGTGCGCGGCGTGTGGCGGTCTTGTGGTGCCCCGATTGGCCCGTCATGGTGTATCGCGACGAGGTGCCTAACGATGTCCCACTCGCGGTGTTGGCTTCAGGAGAGGTGCTTGCGTGTTCCCCCGCGGCCCGCGAGCAAGGCGTCCGGCGCGGAATGCGGCGCCGTGATGCGCAAGCGCGGTGTCCCGAACTTGTCGTGAAAGAACGCAAACTCCTGCGTGAAATCGAACTCTTCGACCACACGCTGACAACACTGGCCGCTCACGCGGTCGATATTTCGGTACTGCGTCCGGGCTTGTGCGCATTACCGGTGCCGAGTCGTTTTCATGGTGGTGAACTGGCTGCGGCCGCTGTCATGCTTGAAGCGATGGTCACTGCCGGCGTGTGGGACGTGCGCTGCGGTATCGCCGACGGCGTCTTCGCGGCAGAACAAGCAGCACGATTGGCGGGGGTGCAAGAAGTCAACATCGTGCCGCTCGCAGGCAGCACAGAGTTTCTCGGCCCATTGCCTGTCGAGATTTTCGGTGATGATGACTTCACATCGCTGCTGAAGCGTTTGGGGCTGGCGTACGTCTCTCAGTTCTCTGCGCTCGCACCCGCAGACGTACACACCCGATTTGGTGCACTCGGGCTGGGGCATCATCGAGTGGCCAACGGCATCGAACGTGCCTGGCTCGGGCAATCGGTCAATCCACACCAAATCTCGCGTGAAGTATTTTTCGAACCCGCCCTCGATAACAGCGAAACGCTCGCCTTCAGCAGTCGTGCGCTCGTGGCCGATTTCGTCGCTGAACTCGTCAAGCGTGACGTCGTCTGCACGGCGGCCACCATCGAACTCATCGGCGAGAGAGACATGGGCAGTCGGGTTTGGCGGCACCCGCGGTGGTTTTCGCAAGCAGACCTCACCGACCGGATCCGCTGGCAAGCCCGCGTCTGGGCCGAACCCGTCGCGGGCGTGCGCATCCTGAGCGAAACGCTCGAATCAGCAGGAGACCAAGCAGACGACCTCTTCGGTGGCGGCGCCGAGGAGGCAGTCGAACGCGGAGTGGCCCGAGTGCAAAGCATGATCGGACCAGAAGGCGTCGAAGCGCAACAGGTTCAAGGCGGGCGTTCACCAGCCGAACGGCGTTTAGCTTCTGTGTGGGGCGAACGCGCCGTGGCAGAACGTCGGGCCGACGCACCCTGGCCGGCATCCATACCGGCACCGGCTCCCGCCACGGTATTCCGCGAGCCGCATGCAGCAAAAGTCGTGGGCGCCGAAGGACATGTCGTTGCCGTCAACGACCGAGGCGGACTGCTCGGTGGGGCACCCGAACGCGTCCTCATCGATCAGCAATGGCACGCGGTGGCGGCCTGGGCCGGCCCGTGGCCAGTTGATGAACGCTGGTGGGACGAAGCCAACGCCCGCCGAGTCGCCCGATTCCAAGTGGTCGGTGTTGACGGCAGTGCTTGGCTCATGTCCGTCGATAACGGCCAGTGGTGGCTCGAAGCGGTCTATGACTGAGCGGTGCTTGGCGGTTTCCTGATGTCCTACAACAATCCACCCATTTCATGGACCGAACTCGAAGCGCGACTATCTGGCCGGTCCGTCGTCCCCGACGGCGGCGACGGCCCCGGGTTTTCGCGCAAGCGAGACCCCTACCGAGCCGAGAAGTTATCGCCACCAGCAGAGGTAGTGCCCTACGCCGAACTGCATGCCCATAGCAACTTCAGTTTCCTCGACGGCGCAAGCAACCCAGAAGATCTCGCCACAGAAGCCGCGCGTCTAGGGCTGTCGGCGATTGCACTCACCGATCATGACGGCTTCGGAGGTACCCCGCGGTTTGCCGAAGCAGCACAAGAACACGGCATGCGCACGATCCACGGGGCCGAACTCACCCTCGGGCTTACTGCTGCACCAGCAGCAGAGCCCGATCCGCTCGGCCAACACTTGCTTGTCCTTGCCCGTGGTGTCGAGGGATATCACCGACTCTCACACGCCATCACCGAAGCAAACCTGCGCGGAGCCGAAAAGAACCGCCCGATCTACGACCTCGACGAACTCGTCGATCTGGGGCGAGAACATTGGCTGATCTTGACCGGATGCCGAAAGGGTTTTCGCGACCGTGACAGCATCGCCCGACTCATCTCGATGTTCGGCCACGATAACGTCGCAATAGAACTCACGAACCACGGCCACCCTCGCGATGACGCTACCAACGATCGTTTAGCCAAGCTCGCAACCGAACTGCACTTGCCGACCGTCGCGACAGGCAACGTGCACGCTGCGCGGCCCCGCGATGTTCAACTCGCGCAAGCATTCGCAGCAGTGCGGGCACGACGCAGCCTCAGCGACATGGAAGGGTGGCTAGCTCCGCTGTCGTATCTGCGTTCGGGTGCAGAAATGGCGCACCGCTTTCGGCGCTATCCGGGTGCTGTCGCGCGTAGCGTCGAGTTTGCCGAGCAAACAGCCTTTGATTTGCGCCGAGCCGCACCCCAGCTCCCCGTGCAAGAGGTACCCGAAGGTCACACACCCATGTCGTGGCTGCGCGAACTCGTGCGTCGTGGCGCCGACAAACTCTATGCGCACAACCGTTCCTTTGCTGAAGAACGATTGCAACGCGAACTTGCCGTGATCGAATCCAAAGACTTCGCCGGCTATTTCCTCATCGTGCGTGACATCGTCGCAGAAGCACGCAGGCGTGGCATCCTGTGCCAAGGACGAGGATCCGCCGCGAACTCAGCAGTCTGTTACGCCCTCGAGATCACCGCAGTCGACTCCATCTTCTACAACCTTCCCTTCGAACGGTTCCTGTCTGCTTCCCGTGATGAAGAACCAGACATCGACGTCGATTTCGACTCAGAACGACGCGAAGAGATCATCCAATGGGTCTACGAAAAACACGGACGCCGCAATGCAGCCCAAGTCGCGAACATCATCACGTATCGACCGCGTTCCGCAGTGCGCGATATGGCCAAAGCGCTGGGCTATTCAGTCGGACAGCAAGACGCATGGAGCAAACAGATCGACTCATGGACCCACCTACACGACAGCGTCGACGTGCCTGAACGGGTGCGAGACTTAGCGCGCGAAGCGATCGGCGCACCACGCCATCGCGGGATTCACTCCGGCGGGATGGTGCTGACCCGGCGGCCCGTAGGCGAAGTCGTACCGATCGAACACGCGCGCATGAGTGGCCGAACCGTCGTGCAATGGGACAAAGACGACTGCGCTTGGATGGGGCTCGTCAAGTTCGACCTGCTCGGGTTAGGCATGTTGGGAGCCATCTCCAAAACACTCGACCTCATCAATCAGCACACGGGGGAGGCGTGGGAACTGGCGACGTTGCCCAAGGAAGAAGCAGCCGTCTACGACATGCTGTGCTTGGGTGATTCAGTAGGCGTATTTCAAGTCGAATCTCGGGCCCAGATCGGCGCACTGCCGCGACTCAAACCGCGCAGCTTCTACGACCTCGTCATCCAGATTGCGTTGATTAGACCCGGGCCCATCCAGGGTGGTGCCGTGCACCCCTACATTCGGCGACGCACCGGTGCCGAACCGATCGATTATCTGCACCCTGCGTTGGAACCAGTCCTCGCGCGGACGTTAGGCGTGCCGCTTTTTCAAGAACAACTCATGCAAATCGCCATGACGGTCGGTGGATGTACTGGCGATGATGCTGACCTTCTGCGACGCGCGATGGGCAGCAAGCGCGGAACCGAACGCATCGAGCGACTCAAAGACAAACTCATGGACGGGATGCGCGACCACGGTATCGACGACGCCACCGCCCAATCGATCTACGTGCGCATCGAAGCGTTCGCGAACTTCGGTTTTGCTGAGTCGCACTCACTGAGTTTTGCTCTCTTGGTGTATGCGAGTTCGTGGCTCAAACTGCACTACCCGGCAGTGTTCTTGGTGGGCCTGTTGCGTTCGCAGCCGATGGGCTTTTACTCGCCGCAATCGCTCGTCGCCGACGCGCGGAGGCACGGAGTCGAGACGCTGCGCGCAGACGTCATGTTTTCCGATGTTGAAGCATCGCTTGAGGGGGAGTTCGGCGTGACAGGGAAGGCGCAGTGTTGCGAGCGTGAGCAGGCGGAGATTGGCGCATTTAACCCGCGAGAAAGTCTCGCAAGGGAACTCGGAGAGCATCGCCGTGATGGCCTGCACCGCGTGCGATTGGGGCTGTCGGGAATCAAAGGCATTGGGACTGCGGCTGCTACGCGGATCGTTGCCGCCCGGGCCAGTCGGGCCTTCGCCTCGCTCACCGACTTCAAGCGCAGGACTGGCCTAGGTGCGAGTGAAGTTGAAGCTCTGGCGCAAGCGGGGGCCTTTGACTCCTTCGGAATCCAGCGGCGCGAAGCATTGTGGCTCGCGGGGTATGCCGATAGCGAAGACGTGCTCCCTGACACTTCGCCAGCCGACGTTGCGCCCCCGTTACCTGCGATGGATGAGTCGGCGACGCTCCACGCGGATATGGCTGCCACGGGGATCACGCCCACACAGCACCCCTTTGTGCTCATCCGTGAACGGCTCGATGCGCGTGGAGTGCTGACGGTTGGAGCAGTGTTGCGACACGAGCATGGTCGCCGTGCGTGGGCGGCGGGTCTTGTCACGCACCGGCAGCGCCCGATGACGGCAGGGGGAGTCACGTTCCTCAACCTTGAAGACGAGTCGGAAATGCACAACGATGTCGTCTTCGAATCGGTGTGGCAGCGTCATCGGGTGCTCTTGCGCAACCGGGCGGGCATTGGGGTGTGGGGGCGTATCGAACACGGGGATGGGGCAGTGAATCTCATCGCCGAAGCCGTCGTGGAGATTGACCGGCTCGTGGCGGGCGCCGCGCAAACGGTCGGCCAGGTGCACAGGTCGCGTGACTTCAGGTGACGCGTAATCCGTGAAAAATCACTGCTTCACGTGACCCTCACATGGCTTAGTGTTACGCTGACCTTAAGTAGTGTTAAGGTCTAAGTGACATTAAGCGGAAGGAGGCGCCATGACTCTCATCGACGGCCAACTAGAACAAGCCGACAACGCGACGCCAGCGAGTGTTGACCTCGCAGTCTCGACAGTCGTGTTCGCCCTGCGCCCGCACCCCATCACAGGCGAAGACACCATCTGGTTGCCGCTCGTGCGTCGCATTCGTGAACCCTTCCTCGGCCAGTGGGCGCTACCGGGCGGACCGTTGGCACCAGAAGACGACCTCGCGGCCTCGGCCGCGAAGTCCCTCAACCGCACAACAGGCTTGAAACCGCGCTATCTCGAACAGTTGTATGCCTTCGGCAACGTGAATCGTTCACCCGACAGGGTCGTATCGATCGTGTATTGGGCGCTCGTTCGGGCCAGTGAAGATACGCGCGAAAGCATCGGCGAGAACGTTGAATGGTTCGTGGCTGACGAAATCGGGCAACTGGCTTTCGATCACAATGACATCGTGAATTACGCGCTCACTCGCTTGCGCACCAAAATCACGTGGTCGCCCATCGCCCACGGCTTCCTCGACCCAGAGTTCACACTCGCCCAGTTGCGTTCCGTACACGAGTCGGTGCTTGGCCGCCAACTCGATCCGGCCAACTTCCGGCGCCAACTACTCTCCACCGGATTTATCGAGCCAACTGGCACGAGCGTTCAAGGCGCCAGCCACCGTCCCCCAGCTTTATACAGATTCATTCCACGAGAAAAAAGGAACGAGCCATGACTCTCTCGATCAACGACTTGATCGCGGCGCAACCAACAGAAGTGTGCGATGCGGACCTGACCCAGCCCATCTTTGAGTTTGATGGGATCGCGACCTACGGGCCAGGCGCCTCGAAAGATGACGTTATTCCTGACCCGGTCATTCGCCGCGGGCAGTTGCCAGTCGAATACCAAAAGATGACACCTGAAGAACTTGACGAACGAATCGTGGCGGCGCGGAAGCAACTCGGCGACGACGTCGTCCTGCTTGGTCACTACTACCAGCGCGACGAGATCGTGAAGTATGCCGACTTCCTCGGGGACTCCTACCAACTCGCTAACGCGGCACTGACCCGACCGAAGGCATCCACGATCGTTTTCTGCGGTGTTCACTTCATGGCTGAGACGGCCGATATCTTGTCGTCCGATGATCAAGCCGTGATTCTGCCCAACCTTGCCGCCGGATGTTCGATGGCCGATATGGCTGATGAAGAATCCGTCGATGCTGCGTGGGAAGAACTACTCGCGATCTACGGCAGCGAGCCCAACGAAGACGGCAAGCAGCCAGTCGTACCCGTCACGTACATGAACTCCTCGGCCGCACTCAAAGCGTTTTGTGGTCGCAACGGAGGGATCGTGTGCACGTCCTCGAACGCGAGCGCAGTACTTGAGTGGGCGTTCGAACGCGG
>SSHC01000010.1 GCA_008017265.1 Aeromicrobium sp. | reverse complement strand
GTCCCAGGGTGGGAAGTGTTGGGGCGGGCGCGACGGATGTGCGCTTTTCATCCGCTTGAAGGACGAAAAACACCACGACCGCACCAATCACAGCCACGAGAGCGACTGGAATGATCCAACGCTTCACGCCATCACTCCCACTCGATAGTTCCTGGCGGCTTACTCGTTATATCGAGTACGACGCGGTTGACGTCTTCTACTTCGTTGGTGATGCGGGTAGAAATCCGTTCGAGAACTTCGTACGGCAGACGGCTCCAGTCGGCCGTCATCGCGTCCTCACTGCTGACCGGACGCAGCACGATGGGGTGCCCGTACGTGCGGCCGTCACCCTGAACCCCAACTGACCGAACATCGGCCAACAAGACAACTGGGAACTGCCAGATGTCGCCGTCAAGGCCAGCGAGTTTCGTTTCTTCACGGACGATCGCATCGGCCTTGCGCAGGATCGCTAAACGTTCAGCATCGATCGCGCCGACAATCCGGATTCCAAGCCCGGGGCCCGGGAATGGGTGGCGCTCCACGATTTCTTCGGGCAGACCCAACTCTCGCCCAACCTGACGCACTTCGTCCTTAAATAGCGCCCGCAGCGGTTCGATGAGCGAGAACTCTAGATCATCGGGCAACCCACCCACATTGTGGTGGCTCTTGATGTTTGCTGCGCCTTCGCCGCCACCGGATTCGACAACGTCCGGGTACAGCGTTCCTTGAACGAGGAAACGAACCGGAGCACCTTCGGGCGCTTCGGCCACGACTTCGGCTTCTGCCTGCTCGAAAACCCGAATGAACTCACGGCCAATGATCTTGCGCTTGGTTTCGGGGTCGGTAACACCCGCCAAGTGCTCTAGGAACTGATCGGTTGCGTCAACCGTCTTGAGGTTTACGCCCGTGGCAGCAACGAAGTCGCGTTCGACTTGTTCGACTTCGCCCTCACGCAGAAGTCCATGGTTCACGAAGACACACGTGAGTTGATCACCGATTGCACGTTGCACTAGGGCCGCCGCAACAGCCGAGTCAACGCCACCCGATAGGCCACAAATGACTCGGAAGTCTCCGACTTCGGCGCGAATCTTGACCACTTGGTCTTCGACGATGCTGCCACTGGTCCAGGTTGGCTGACAGCCAGCAATATCGAAAAGAAAACGCTTGAGGATGTCTTGCCCGTATTCGGAATGCATGACCTCGGGATGCCACTGAACGCCGGCGAGTTGCTTCTCGGTGTTCTCCATGGCCGCAACCGTCGCCCGTGGCGAACGAGCGGTCACCGTGAAACCATCCGGCGCCGCCACAACTTCGTCGCCGTGCGACATCCACGATTCAAGTTCAGTAGGCAACCCCGACAGCAGCACGCCTGGTTCGAGGACGGAAACCGACGTCCGCCCGTATTCGCGCTGGCCGGTCTTTGCCACGTTTCCGCCGAGTGCTTGGTTCATGGCCATGAAGCCGTAGCAAATCCCGAACACCGGAATGCCCGCTTCAAGAACAGCGACATCGAGTGCCGGTGCGCCCTCTTCGTACACCGATGAGGGACCGCCGGACAAAATGATGGCGCTCGGATTGCGAGCGATCAATTCAGCCGCGCCAAGCGTGTGCGGAACAACCTCGGAATAGACGTTCGCTTCACGCACACGGCGGGCGATCAGTTGCGCATACTGTGCACCGAAGTCCACAACAAGAACGGTGTCGCGCTGGTTTATTTCAAGGTTCAGGTTGTCCACTAGTCAATTCTAAGGGCTCACCTACGACGCACCTGTTCCCCATTCGATCTCGACACTCTATGAACGCGCACCACGCGCGCTTGCGGGTCAACTAGGATAAGTCGAGCACCGTGTCGGCGGACGATCCCGCAAACGCGCGTGCGCCTGCAACGGACGTGAAAGAACTGTGAGCCTGATGGCAAATTTCCCCGAAAATACGGCAACGGTACGAGCCGAAGGCGTGACCTACCCCGTCGTCGTTCCCCATTGGCAAACTGACTACATCCAAGGGTTGCTCATGTCGTCGGGCGAACCCTATGAACACGACATGCTGCAGGCGATGGCTAGCGTCTTGTCGGCCGATTCGCTCGTCCTTGATGTGGGCGCCAACATCGGTAACCATTCCCTGTATTTGGCCAATGTGGTCGGTTGCCGTGTGAAGTCATTCGAGCCAAACTCGACCCTTACCGATGCGCTCGAACAAAGTGCCAAACTCGGGGGCATCCAAGACCGACTCGAAGTCAATAACATCGGCGTGGGACGCGAACCCGGTCGCGGACAGTTCGCGGTACTCAACCCGACGAACCTGGGATCTCAATCGATTTCGGTCGACAGCGAGGTTGGCGACTTCCGTATCGACACGCTCGATCTGCTTGGAATTTCGGAAAAGGTAACCGCCATCAAGGTTGACGTCGAAGGCATGGAGATCGACGTCCTGCTCGGTGGCGAAGCACTCATCATGCGCGATAAGCCGGTACTTTTCATCGAGTGTCAAGACGAAGAGTCGTTCGATCCGATTGCAGAGTGGATGGCCGGCCACGGCTACGTGTATCAAGCCACCTACAACGCGACGCCCACACACCAATTCTCTTATCTTCCCGACGCGCCACGCGATCTCATCGAGGCACTCAACTCGTCCGTGCGTCAACGTTATGCGTCGGGGCGCACTGAACTCACTCTCCGACGCGAACTCAGCAAAGCCAATCTCGAACTGCGCAAGGCGAATGAAAACAAAGGCCAAGCTCGCTTCGACGCTTCAACCGACCTCGGTTCAGACTTTGCTTTGAGTTCCGCTACGACCGCGCTCGCGTTGGTCCGCAGCGAGGCGCACGATTACCAAGGCCAGATCAAAGAACTCAAGGGCCTTCTTTCCGAGCACAAGGCTGAACTCAAGAAGATCAAGAGTGGCCGGCCAATGCGTATCGCGGGGCTTGCCCGCGCAACGAGTTTCACCTTCCACGATCTCGTCCGCTTCCCGGTCAGACTTTGGCGGATTCTGCGAAACCACCCCAAAGGTCGCGTCGATTTCTCACAGTTGGCCACCGCCGCGTCAGATTCTAAAGCAAACGACAGGACGTCGACGGCACTCCAGAACGGACTGTTTTCGACCCAAGCGCAGACCATCGCCTTTGACGAGAACCGGTTGGCCTCAGCAGCCGCAATCGCATCTCGGTCGGCCGCTCAGTTCACCGAACGTCTCGGGTCACGCGAGCGGCTAAAGGTCGCTGCGATCGTCGACGAATTCACGCGTCGTTGCTTGGCAGACGAATGCGATCTGACCGATTTACATCCACAGTCCTACATTTCGGAACTAGACGAATCACAGCCAGACATTCTTTTTGTCGAATCGGCTTGGCGCGGCCACGAAAATTCGTGGTTCAACGCGGTCTCTCAATTCCCCGATGAGCTTGCCAACATCGTCAAGAGGTGCCGCGATCGTGGTATCCCGACCGTGTTCTGGTGCAAGGAAGATCCCGTCCACTTTCATGCATTCTTGAAAACCGCTCGCGAATTCGATTTCGTTTTTACGACCGATTCTGACTGCGTGCCGCGCTACCAAGACACCCTCGGACACGATCGCGTCTTCTTCATGCCGTTCGCGGCCCAACCGACACTTCACAACCCCATCGAGTCGGGAGAGCCTCGCAAACCTCAGATGGCTTTCGCGGGTGCGTACTACACGCGCTTCACTGAACGCATGCGTGATCTTGAATCGCTGCTGGACGGTGCGAGTTCGGTAATGCCGGTCGACATTTTCGACCGTAACTTCGGTACCACGCGCCCCAATCACACGTTCCCTTCTAAATATTCAAGCTTCATCGTGGGCACACTGCATCCGTCCCAAATCGACATTGCCTACAAGGGATACGATTTCGCGCTTAACTTGAACTCGGTCAAGAACTCGCAGTCGATGTTCGCCCGACGCGCCTACGAACTCCTAGCGTGCGGCACCGTGACGTTGTCGAATTATGCTCGCGGCCTGAAGGTCATGCTCGGCGACTTGGTGCCGATGACAGACTCGGCCGAGCACGCCGCCGCGCTGCTTTCGAACTTGCAAAGCGACCGCGAATTCTATGACAAGATCCGCACTTCGGGAATTCGCAAGGTGCATCACGAGCACACCTTCGGCGAACGTTTGCGCTACCTTACGAGTCGCATTGCGGGCACCGAATACGCGCTAGATACAAAAACTGTCACCGTATTTGCTCCTGTCGTGGATGCCGCAGCGTACGAGTACGTTCGGCTCACTCTTGAACGTCAGATCGGCGTCGAGATCGAATTTGTTGCTGTATCCGATTCCGCCGAAGTCATCGCGCTCGCCGAGGCGGCAGGTGTTCGACACATCTCGCCCGCATCGCCTGACTTACTTCACGGCTTGACCGCCGCCGAGAGCGTCGCGTGCACCGTGATGAACCCGAACGACTGGCATGGCGATCACTATCTGCTCGACATGATCCTCGCCACCGGCTACTGCGATGCCACGGTCATTGGCCGGTCGGCTCACGCCACCTATTCCACGACCGTTGAATGGACCGATTCGGCCACCGCATTCACGACGACGACAGGTCTGACGAGCCACAACGCCATTGTTCGCACGGCCGCGCTCACTGACGTCAGCATCACCAACTTCCTTAATCGCTCAGGCGAACTCTTAACGGACTTGACTCAATTCACGATCGACCGTTTTGACTACTGCGAGAACGGTGCTCAAGCCCTAGCCGAAGATCGTGCGCGGGTATCGAGTTCGCTCGATATCGATCACGGCGTTGACATCAGCAGGTTCCTCGCCGACATTGACGACTTGAAGCCGCCTGCGCTTACTCGCCGAGTTATTGCACCAGTGGTCTACAACGCCAAGCCCGTGCGCGGTGCGAAAACTAACGCGGCCAGTGTGGCAGGCGGCGTTCGCGTCGCATCAGCGCTCGAGCAAGGTTCCGGCAAGAGCATCTGGTTGAGTCCGACCGTGCCGATCGATGCAGTCACCGTGAACGGCCAAATGCAGTTAGCGCTCGACACCTCTCGAGACGCAATAGTTCGACCGACCCTTCGATACCTTGACGCCCATGGCAAAGCACTCGCCAAACCCATTTTCCCCGCCAACGTCGTCGCGACATCCACACCGCCTGCGGGTGCCGTCACCTGCAATTTTGGCCTCCGGTTCAACAACACCGGAACGGCGATCGTCCACGCTTGGAGCCTCGGAGACGAACACATCCAGGCACTCGTGCCGGCGTCTGGTCGTCGAACGCTGATCGTCAGCACCCACTACCCGAGTTACGAACACAAGTATCGCTTCGGCTTCCTACATTCGCGGGTCAAAAGCTACCTCGATAGCGGACTGGTGCCGGATGTCTTTTTGCTCAATCCGCGGTCACCGGCCGGTTTCGCCGAATATGAGGGCGTCGAAACCCGAACTGGTGCGGCACAGGACTTCCAAGCCCAAGTGGAGAACGGCAACTACGACACCATCGCCGTTCACTTCATGAATGCCGAAATCTGGACTGCGTTGCAGCCTTTTGTCGACACTCATCGCATCGTCGTCTGGATTCATGGGGCCGAGATTCAGGCGTGGACTCGCCGCGCGTTTAACTACAGCACCGAAGCCGAAATTGAGAAAGCTCAACGCGATTCAGACGCACGTCTCTCGTTGTGGAACACGATTCTCGATAATCCACCGCGAAACTTCACGATCGTACCCGTCTCGCAAACACTGCTTGAGTCCTCTGAACAAGACCTTGATCGAAGCATCAACGCCGAGCATGTACGAATTGTTCACAATCCGATCGACACGGACCTTTTCTCATACCAAGAAAAGCCAATCGAACAACGCCTGAAGATTTTGTCTATCCGGCCCTACGCTGCCCGAACCTACGCGAACGACTTGTCGGTTGAAGCAGTGCTCAACCTGTCGCAGGAGTCCTGGTTCGATCAGTTGCACTTCCGTTTCATAGGCGATGGCCCACTGTTTGAAGAAACTCTGGCGCCTATTCGCCACTTCTCAAACGTCACCATCGAGAAGACGTTCCTCTCCCAATCAGAAATCGCCCGACTTCATGCCGAGTATGGGGTGTTCCTCGTGCCGACGCGGATGGACTCGCAAGGCGTTTCCCGAGACGAAGCGATGTCGTCTGGGCTTGTCCCCATCACGACGAACGTCGCTGCGGTTCCGGAGTTTGTGGATGAGTCCGAGGGATATCTGGCGCCCGAGGAAGACAGCGCGGCGCTCGCAGATGCGATTCGCGATTTGTATGCCCGCCCCGAAGTGTTCGCGGCAAAGTCGAAAGCCGCAGCCGAACGGGTACGGCGCCAAGCAGATGCTCGGCTGACGATTCCGCAAGAGATCGAACTGCTACGTCCGCACAACGAACACTGACGGCAAATCAGAGAGATTCGCCAAGCTTGGCGAGGAAGTCTTCGTAATAAGCGTCCGCGAAATGGAACGGCGCGGGCCCCCACTTGTGGTCGCTTGCGCCAACAACCAGGCGCGGGTCAGGGATGAGGAATTGGCTTTCTTCGAGGTCAATCGACATGCGCGAATACATGAGGTCAAGCATCTCGTTGGCGCGTTCGGCTTCTTTCACTTTGCCCTTCGAAAATGGACCCGTGTCGGAGGAGGTTGCCCAATAGACCGTATGAATCCGCAATTTCGCCCGATTCCCCGATTCGGTCAACGTCTCGATCAACCGCTCCCAACCCGTCTCCCACATGGTGAAGAACTCATCGGACCCTGACGCAATGCGTTTCTCAGGTTCAGTCGCACTCGTTCCAAGGGTGAATTCATTTGACCTGGTGGCGATTCGTCCATCGTGCTGAACTAGGTCAAACCGCTCATCAATCATGTCGTAAATAAGCACGTCGAAGGAGTTGCCGGCAACATGACCGAGCAGGGTCTTGCTGTGATCCAGAGCAACGATGCGACGCTGAAACGGCGACTCGATTGCTGAATCGTCGAAGTCGATAAATGGCAACTCAGCGGTGGCCGACGCTAGTGCACTACGCGCAAAATACTCATCAATTTCGTACGCTGAGCCAGCCGGCAAAGCGAATGCGTCGCGTGTCACACAACTGCCCAAAATAGCCACGCTCACCATGAGCAGCGACGTTTCTGGGCATCAACTTCGCCCAAGCACCTGTGGTTAGTTCTGCTCACGAATCTCACCCACAAGTTCTTCTAAGACATCTTCCAACATGACAACACCGACCACGCTACCGTCGTCGCTGGCGACACGCGCCATATGCGAACCACGAGCCTGCATCACCCGAAGGGCTTCAAAAAGACCCGTTTCTCGCGTGACGGTGCTGAGCGGGCGTAGCCATTTGTCGGCAATGACGCGTGATCGTCGCTCTGGATCGGTTTCGAGCACATCTTTGATATGCAGGTATCCGGCGAAGTCGCCGTCGTCACTCACGACCGGAAAGCGCGAGTATCCGGTGCTGGCACATGCGAGTTCAATGTCGACAGGGGTCGCATCAGTACTAATGACAACAAGTGACTCATTCGGCAAGAGCACCTTGTCGACACTTCCCTCGTGGAAATCTAACGCGCCCGTCACGAGACCGTACTCGTCTTCGTCGAGCAGACCTTCCCGCCTCGACTCTTCCACCAAGCCTGCCACCTCATCGTGGGAATAGGTCGAGGCGACTTCATCGCGAGGTTCAATACCAATCATCTTCACGAAGCCATTTGCGATGACGTTGAGCAAGACCACAATCGGCTTGAGAAGGATAACCACGCCCCACATGAATGGGCCGAGTATCAAACTCGCCCGATCAGGTGACGACAGGGCAATGTTCTTAGGCACCATTTCGCCATAGACGACATGCAAGAACACGACAAAAGACAGCGCAATCGTGAATGCGATCGGGTGAACGAAAGCTTCAGGAACCGACATGCGCACAAGCAATGGTTCAAGGAAGTGAGCGAATGCAGGTTCGCTAATCGCGCCAAGGCCGAGCGAACAGATCGTGATTCCCAACTGCGCCGCAGCCATCGCTAAGGTGACGTTTTCGATCGATTTCAAAGCGAGGACGGCGACCTTCGAACCCGATTGTGCGAGCGGTTCAATTTGAGTGCGCCGGGTCGACAGCAACGCGAACTCTGCTGCGACGAAGAGTGCGTTGAGCGCCAGCAGAACGACTGTGACAACGACCGCGACGAGGGGGCTCATGCCTTGCCTTCCTCATCGTCGTGGACATTCATCGAGATGCGATCGATCCGTCGCCCGTCCATGCGTTCGACGACAAGTTCCACGTGAGTCGACTCAGTTTCGAGAGGGTCTTCGGTCGGAATGTCGATTTCAAAGCTGACTACGTCTCCACGCTCGGCTAGCCGGCCAAGTCGGTCCAGCATGAGTCCGGCAATCGTTTCGAAGTCGTCACCTTCGGGGAGCGGGACTCCCGTTTGGTCAAAAACTTCGTCTGGCCGAAGTAGACCCGAAAGCGACCAGGTGCCGTCGCGACGGTGCCGGCTGTGCTGATTTATGCGATCGTGCTCGTCAGCAATATCTCCGACGATTTCCTCAACGAGATCTTCGAGCGTGACGATGCCGTCAGTTCCGCCATATTCGTCAACAACGATCGCCAACTGGTTATTTTGTTCGCGCAAGAGCACGAGGAGCGGATCGAGTTCGAGCGTGTCAGGCACGATCGCTGCTACCTCGGCGATCTCGCCAAGGCGCACGGATCGTCGCCGATCGAGTTCGATGCTGACGGCTTGCTTCACGTGGACAACGCCCACCACGTCATCTGGCGACTTGCCGATCACCGGGAACTTCGAATGCCCCGTCTCTCGAGCCATTTCGATAACGTCTTCGGCTGTTTGTTTTTCTTCGAGAAAATGCACCCGCACGCGAGGCGTACGCACGTCTGCAGCGGTCCGGTTTCCGAACGCGATGCTTCGAGCCACGAGGTTCGCCGTTTGGTCATCGATTGCGCCTTCTTCGGCAGAACGCATGACCAATGATTGGAGTTCGAGGGGTGAACGCGCCGATCGCAGTTCTTCTTGTGGCTCAATCCCCATCCACAGCAGGGTCCGGTTCGCGACACCGTTGAGGATGCGAATTGGTAAAACCATGATCGCCGTGAACACCCGCTGAAACCACTGAGTCGCTCTTGCGGTCTGAATCGGCAAGGCCAGCGCGATGTTTTTGGGGATGAGTTCGCCCACCAACATCGTGACAAACGTACTTACCGTCAATCCGATGGCATAACTCGCAACACGAAGTGAATTGCCTTCGAGACCCGCCGCCGTCAAAGGGCTTTCTAACAATCTTCCGATGGCCGGTTCAGCCAAGAACCCGATCGCCAAATTCGTAATCGTAATGCCCAGTTGCGCGCCGCTCAGTTGAGTTGAGAGAGAACGCAACGCCTTCAGCGTGCCCTGTGCGCCTCTGTCACCACCAGCGGCCTGCCGTTCGACCGTTGCACGATCGACCGTAACGAACGAAAACTCGGCTGCAACGAAAAGTCCACACGCCAACATCAGGGCAAGGGAGATGGCCAACAATAGCCATTCAGTCACGGGGGTTCCATCCTCGATTCGGCATTACTATGCCTGCAACTGTACCCTCTTATTCGTGCCCATCTATCAATACCGCTGCCAAGACTGCGGCTCCGAACTTGAAGTAAAGCAGTCAATTTCCGATCCAGCGCTCACCACCTGCCCCACCTGCGAAGGTTCACTTCGCAAAGTGTTCGGTGCTGCGGGAGTTGTTTTCAAAGGCTCAGGGTTCTACCGCAATGACGCCCGCTCTAGCGCTTCTGGCTCGTCTTCATCGAACTCGACGTCAAGTTCTTCTTCGTAGAGTTCGGCTCTCGTCTGACCGCCGCTGTGAGTACTTTCTGCTCTTCTGTTGAAAAGTGACTACCTTCAGCGAGTGGAAAAAATCGCCTATTTCTTACTCGCTCGCCGACGAATTCTGCTCGCCGTTTTCGCGGGTCTTGCGGCTTGGTCGCTCGTTTCGGCGCTCGCGCAAGAACCCGAATATGTCTTAGTCCCTGTTGCGGCCCGCGACCTGCCTAGCGCCGCGAAGGTCTCCTCCGCTGATGTCACGATGGCTCGCTTCCTGCCAGAGCACGCCCCCAAGAACCAGTTGGCTCGCAACGACATCCCGAGCATGACGGTAGCCGGTCCAATGCGACGTGGTGAACCATTCACCGACAGGCGTGTGATTCAGCCACACGGACTAAGTGCCGGCGAGAATCTTGCGCTGATCGACGTTCCCGCCTCCCACGCACGGCTGCTGCGAGTTGGCGACTTTGTCGACGTCGTGAACCTCACTACTGAAAGCGCGGAACCCGACATTATTGCGAGAACTGCAGAGATCGCGAGTATTGAAAAATCGGGAACTGACGCTGGCTCAACTGTCGGCGTTATCGTTACGGCAGAACGCGCACACGCCATCATGACTGCCCAATTGCATGCGCCCATGACGGTACTCCCAACGAATACACCATAAGATCGCGTTGAAAACACGTTCACCCAAGGAGGGCTCATGCTCAAAGGATTCAAAGATTTCTTGTTCCGAGGAAACATCATTGACCTGGCGACGGCCGTTGTCATCGGCACTGCGTTTACCGCACTCGTGACGACTTTGACCAAGTCGATCATCGAGCCAATCATCAACGCACTTGCCGGCCCTGACGCTGTATCGGGCCTCGGATTTCGGATCCTCAGCGACAACCCTGCAACCTATATCGATTTGGCCGCACTGATCAATGCGCTCATCACCTTCACGATCATTGCCGCGGTTGTCTACTTCCTTATCGTTGCCCCGATGAAGGCCGTCAATGACCGGTTGAGCAAAGACAGCGAAGACGCTCCCGACGAGCCTTCGGAAGAAGTTGTGTTGCTTCGTGAAATCCGCGATGCACTAGCAAAGCGAGACAACTGACCAACCAAGTCAGTCTTTGCCGTGGTGTGGAGGCAGTTCCCGCGTGAGGTCGTCATCGCGGGAACGCTCCCCCCGCTGCTCGCCCCAGTCGAGCGCCTCGACGTCTTCGCCTGAGCCAGGAACCAAACCGCCGAGGAGCCGCTCAGCGCGTTCCAATCGAGCGCGACGTTCGCGTTCACTCGATTCGGAATCATTTTCTGGTTCGTGGCTCATATCGTAAGTGTGACTCTCGCACGTCGATTGACTCAACTCGTCGCCTGATTGACCTTTTCTCGCTTCTTGGCCACACCCTCAAAGAATCGCCAACTCCGCGTGGTCGCGTTGAGCGAGGTTTCGAGCGTTCCGTGAACGTCTTTCACTTCAGTTAAGTACCCACCGGGCCATCTGTGACCACCACCGACCGTGATGTACGCCCGAACATCGGCACCCTCCGGACAGTCCGCCCACGTCGAACGTTCAACGTGCGTGACAAACTCCTCTACTTTTTCATTGCTGCTGCAGCCATTGAGCGATGCCCACGTCGACAACGACTCGTGCACTCCAGCTAGGTCACCGATCGACGTTGGCCCCCCAGAAAACGGCACCACTTGGTCGCTCGTGCCATGGAAGTAGATGAGCGGGACGGGACCACTCGAGCACGAATCAGCCGCGAGCGGGCCCGAAATGCCAGCAACGGCCGTGATTTTGGATCCTGGCCGGCAGGCGTACTTTTGGGCAAAAACTGAACCGTTCGAGAATCCCATGGCGAAAACACGATTGGTGTCTAGACAAGCGAACTCGTCGATTTCGTTGAGGACTTGGTCGACGAAGGCAGCATCTTCAGAAAAGCCTGACTCTGAAAGCGACCAGCCGGCTTTGTCGAACTCGCCCATTGTGCCTTGCGGTGCCACCACGATGACGTGAGATTCCTCCGAAAGATCCTTGAGTTTCCCCAGTTCGATGATTGAGGTCGAGGTGCCGCCGAGACCGTGAAAAGCCAGAACAATCGGGCTCGGCTCGTTTCGGTCAAGGCCCGAAGGAATGTTCACGGTAAACAACCGAGTCGACCCGTCCGGTCGCGTGGCTTTGATCGTGCGCTCGCCAACGAACGGTGGCACGGTGGGCTCACACGTTTTAGTCGATACTCGAGGTTGCGGCTTGAGATCGCTCGCGTTTGAACAGCCAGCCACAAGCAAAGCGACCATGCCCACGACGACGCCGAGCGCCTTCATCCGTGAAAACAACGTCATCTGCCAGTAGTCCTCGCCTGTTCGCGACGGGCGCGATTCCAATACAAAATGGGCGCAAAGCGACTGCGTCCTGTGCAAAATCTATCTGACTCCGAGGCCGATCGTCCAAACAGCAAGCCAAACTGTTCATCTCCCGGTTTGCTTTGAAAGCAGTCATGCGAAAATTACACTGGCGCCCCCGTAGCTCAGCGGATAGAGCAGCCGCCTCCTAAGCGAAAGGTCGCAGGTTCGACTCCTGCCGAGGGCACACAAGATTTTTTACGTCACGCGAAGGACACCACTATGAGTGAACAACCCGAATCCCCCATCGGAAATGACATGGAATCCCTTGAGATCGTGCGTCGTCGCGTTCTCGCGGTTGGCTTCCTCAGCATCATCTTGCACGGTGTCGTCGCCCTCATATGGCTTGGAATCATTTACCGGAACGACGGGCGCGCAAGCGATTCTTTCATCATGTTTTTCATGTCCGGAGTGCTCGCGATCATTACCTGCGTTGGTACCCGCGTCATCTTGAAGCGTGCCCCTTGGTCAACTCTGTGGATCGCGGTTTCCCTTGCTCCGACCGTTATCGCGGTCTTGTGGCGCTAACGATCCCTCACGAGGATTCAACAAGTTCGGCTTTGCCTTGGTCGGATTTGCCTTGGTCGGATTTGGCCTTTCGCGCTGCTTTCGCCTCGGGCCGATACTTCACAATGCTGTAGATCAATGCCGCCGCGCCCAAACTTGCCGAGAAGAGAATGCCGACGCCCCCGAGCCAGCCACCAGCCGGCAGGGCTGGTCCGAATGTCACACCCCAAATGGTGAAGACGGGGATCTGGGGCGACATCCACCAGACGACACCGACGGCAGCAACGGCGGCAACGCCGAGCGCGCTGACGAGGATCCGGGGAATCGTGGCAACTCCTAGGCGCATTCCCTCGGCTGCCTTCCGGTGCAAGGGGTCCAGAATGAGTTGTGCCCACTCGTAGTGGCGAGAAAGTAAAGCCACGCCTGCAACCAGAGTGATCATGCCAGGACCCGGCATGATCATCATCAAAATGCCGATGACAACGAGTAGCCACCCGACGGTTTCACTACCCGTCCGGTTGAACCAAACTCGAAGGCGCAACAGCATCGTGATCACACAGAAACGAAAAGGTGCGCGGCCATGTCATCGGCAAGCTCTGCTTGCTGGTCAAGACGAGATAAAACGACTCGATTGCCAGATCGGCTGATCGTCACGTCGTTGCCGGGCAACACACCGACGCGGCGAAGCACGGACATCGCGTCAACGTCTTTTTGCAGTTCTTCCGCGATTCGGCGAATGACAACGCGTGCTTCAGACCCATCAGCGGGCACAACGCCCGAAAGCGAGACAACACCCTCTAAGAATCGCGAATCGTCCGCGCTCTCGCCTAACTCAGATAGGCCCGGGATCGGGTTACCGTACGGGGATTCGGTGGGGTGCTTCAGCAACTCGACGAGGCGCACTTCGACTTGCTCAGACATTACGTGTTCCCACCGGCATGCTTCTTCATGAACAAACTCAATATCGAGTCCGATGATGTCGGTCAATAGGCGTTCAGCCAAGCGGTGCTTGCGCATGACGCGCGTCGCTAATGAACGGCCTTTGTCCGACAGTTTGAGTTGTCGGTCACCCTCGACCGTGACCAGTCCGTCTCGCTCCATTCGTGCGACGGTTTGGCTCACTGTTGGGCCACTTTGATGAAGACGTTCCGCAATTCGAGCACGAAGAGGGACGATGCCTTCTTCTTCAAGCTCAAAGATGGTCCGCAGGTACATCTCCGTGGTATCAATCAACTCACTCACACGGTCATCATGCCATGCTTTTCCCAACCGCAAGTGGCGTACGTGTTCAGTGCATCACAATGCTTACTGCCACAAGCCTCGCGTATCAACTCGGTTCACATTGTCACCAAGCGTTTCGGGCACCTGCGCGAACACGTCATGGTCGACTAGGAGCACGACAACGTCGGCATTGCTAGCGTCCTCAATGGACACCAACTCAATCGCGGTGGACTGCAGTTCGCGTGGAAGTTCGGTGATGTACGGCTCGACCGCAACGACGTGTGCCTGCGGGAAAGCTTGGGCAACCTGTTGGGCAATCGCCACGGACGGGCTGCCTCGCAAGTCATCAACATTCTTCTTGAAAGCCAGTCCCAGAAGCGCAATCTTCGACGCTTCCTCAGCGCCTGCTCGCCGGATCTGATCGAGAACGAAGCCCGGCTTCGCATCGTTGACGTTGCGCGCCATACGGACCATTTTCGCTTCATCCGGAGCCGCTTCGGCTAGGAACCAAGGATCCACTGCGATGCAGTGACCGCCGACGCCAGGCCCGGGAGTCAAAATGTTCACGCGCGGATGGCGGTTAGCCAAGGCGATAAGTTCCCACACGTCGATCTCGAGCTTGTCAGCAATCAGCGACAACTCATTGGCGAACGCGATATTGACGTCACGGAACGAGTTCTCCACAAGCTTGGCTGCCTCCGCCGTACGGGCATTCGTCATGAAAATCTCGCCTTGGCAAAACAGGGCATAAACCTCTTTGGCGCGCTCGGACGCTTGCTGGGTCAACCCACCGACAATGCGATCATTGGCCACAAGTTCTTCGAGAATCTGGCCCGGCAAGACCCGCTCTGGGCCGTGCGCGAAATCGATCGAGTCGATGTCGAGTTCTGGACGCTCTTGCGCAATCCAGTCACGCATCTGTTCGGTTGCACCCGGAGGGCTTGTGCTTTCCAAGATGAGCAACTCGCCACCAGAAAGGACCGGCGCGATCTCGCGGGATGCCGCCTCCACGTACGACAAATCTGCTCGATTGTCAGTAGTGATCGGGGTTGGCACCGCGATGATGTACACGTCAGCGTTGGTCGGCGTGGTGGTTGCAACCAGTGCACCATCGGACACGACTTTCGCGAGCACTTCTTCGAGACCAGGTTCCACGAAGTGCAACCGGCCAGCGTTGATCTCATCGACAACGGCTGGGACTTTGTCTACTCCGATGACTTCTTGACCTGCCTGGGCTAAAACCACTGCGGTCGGTAAACCGATATATCCCAAACCGACAACACAAATACGCACGACAATGCTCCTC
>SSHC01000121.1 GCA_008017265.1 Aeromicrobium sp. | reverse complement strand
GATCTACGGCGGCACCCGTTCGGCGTGGGATTACGGCCCGCTCGGGGTCGAACTTAAAGACAACATCAAACGTCAATGGTGGCGTTCTGTGGTGCAAGGCCGAGAAGACGTGGTCGGTCTCGATTCGTCGGTCATCCTGCCCACAGCGGTGTGGGAAGCGTCCGGCCACCTCCAAGCGTTCGTCGATCCGTTGATCGAATGCGGACAGTGCCATAAGCGCTACCGCCAAGACCACTTGCAAGAGGCCTTCGCCGAAAAGAAGGGGATTGACGATCCCGATTCGGTAGCCATGGATCTGATCGCCTGCGCTAACTGCGGCACCAAGGGTGCTTGGTCTGAACCCCGCATGTTCAACGGTCTACTCAAGACCTACCTCGGCCCGGTAGACACCGAAGAGGGTCTGCACTATCTACGCCCCGAAACCGCCCAAGGTATCTTCGTGAACTTCGCCAACGTGATGACCAGTTCGCGACGCAAACCACCGTTCGGCATCGCCCAAATCGGTAAGAGTTTCCGCAACGAAATCACGCCCGGCAACTTCATCTTCCGCACCCGCGAGTTCGAACAAATGGAACTCGAGTTCTTCGTGGAACCCGGCACCGATGAAGAATGGCAAGAAACGTGGATGGCCGAACGCATGAACTGGTACACAGGCCTCGGCATCAACCCGGACAACTTGCGCTTCTTCGAACACCCGCAAGAGAAACTCTCGCACTACTCCAAGCGGACCGTCGACATCGAATACCGATTCCAGTTCCAGGGCTCCGAATGGGGCGAACTCGAAGGTGTCGCCAACCGAACTGACTTCGATCTCTCGACCCACGCGAAGCACTCGGGCCAAGACCTCTCGTACTTCGATCAAGCGAAGAACGAACGTTGGACTCCGTACGTGATCGAACCCGCCGCCGGCGTCAACCGTTCACTCATGGCGTTCCTCGTGGACGCTTACACCGTCGATCAAGCACCCAATGCCAAAGGCGGGGTCGACGAGCGAACCGTACTGCGTCTCGATCCGCGTCTCGCACCCGTGAAAGCCGCCGTGTTGCCGCTCTCGCGCAACGCTGACCTCTCGCCCAAAGCGAAGGGTCTGGCTGCTGAACTTCGTCAGAACTGGAACATCGAGTTCGACGATGCGCAAGCCATCGGCAAGCGCTACCGTCGTCAAGATGAAATCGGCACGCCCTTCTGCATCACGGTCGATTTCGACACCCTCGACGACAACGCTGTCACGATCCGCGAACGCGACACGATGGCTCAAGAACGCGTGGCACTTGACCAAGTAACGAGCTATCTTGCAGGCAAGCTGATCGGTTGCTGACGATGAGGCGAGTCGTGAGCCACCGTATTCGGACAAGCGCAATTGCGCTCGTGTTGGTGCTTGCGCTCGCAAGTTGTTCGGGAAACGGCGAAACCGAAAACCCAGGCCCAGAAGTACCTCCCGGAACCGAACTGGGCTCATGGGACTCGACCATGAAATTGGGCGAGTCGACACTGCTCGTCCTCGGCGATCAAGCCGGCGGCACATCGGGGACGATCGTTCGTCTTGATGCTCTTGAGGTGCGCAGAGGGCCGGCTACGGATCTCGATACATTTTCCGGCGTGCCAAGTGGTGTTGAGCCATGGTACGTCTCAGTAGAGATGCACAATCGCGGTCCTGCAGATCTGGATATGGCACTAGAAAAGGGCTGGGTTTTGCGTGTCAGCGACAATCTGGTTCTCCCGCCAGCAAACGTTCACGGTGTGATTTCAGAATGCCCGACCACGCCTGCTGGTGAACCAATTTCGCAAGGTGCTGAGCATCTCGACTGCCT
Source organism: Aeromicrobium sp. (assembly GCA_008017265.1). Lineage (GTDB taxonomy): Bacteria > Actinomycetota > Actinomycetes > Propionibacteriales > Nocardioidaceae > Aeromicrobium. Next base: position 4,719 of record SSHC01000121.1, on the reverse strand, counting down.
CGTGTTCCTCGTATCAACCGGACAGCGACCGAGCGCGATTGAATACCTGCGCCACGACGGAGTTTCGAGCGTAGCTTGGCGCATTCCATCTTCCGTCACGTCCGAAACATCGTCTGCCAACTGAATCAAACGACACGCAATATGACAGATTTATCGACCAACAATCCATTCCGACTTGGCCCACTCGCCGTGGGAACACCCGTAGTCCTTGCGCCCATGGCGGGAGTCACCAATGTGGCATTTCGGCAACTGTGTGCCGAACAAGGGCAAGGTCTCTACACCTGCGAAATGATCACCAGTCGCGGGCTCATCGAAGGCGACAAAACGAGCCTGTCGATGGTGAAGTTTGCCGAGTCTGAAAAGTATCGGTCAGTTCAGTTGTATGGCGTCGATCCGAAAGTAATGGGCCGTGCTGCCGCGATGTTGTGCGGCGAATACGGGGTTGACCACATTGACCTGAATTTTGGTTGCCCGGTGCCCAAGATTACCCGCAAAGGCGGGGGAGCAGCGTTGCCGTGGAAGTCCAGTCTCCTTGCCCAAATTCTGAACGAGACGGTCAAAGCGGCTGAACCATTCAACGTGCCCGTCACGATGAAGACTCGCATCGGTGTTGACGAGCAGCACATCACATATCTGGACGCTGGGCGGATCGCGGAGGCGAGTGGCTGCGCGGCCATCACTTTGCATGGGCGAACCGCCGCGCAACACTATTCGGGCCAGGCGGACTGGAACTCGATTGCGACGCTCAAAGAGTCAGTCAGTTTGCCGGTGTTTGGCAATGGCGACATTTGGGAAGCCGCTGACGCTATTGAGATGGTCGCCCAAACCGGATGCGATGCCGTGGTCATTGGGCGTGGGTGCCTTGGCCGACCCTGGCTTTTCGCCGACTTGGAAGCTGCTTTCGCTGGCCGCACGGATCGAGCGTTCCCCACGTTGGGTGAAGTTGCCGCGATCATGAAACGCCATGCGATCCTTTTAGGCGAGTGGCTAGGCGAAGAGCGCGGATGCATCGAGTTCCGTAAACATGTCGCCTGGTACTTGAAGGGCTTCCGTGCCGGACACATTGCCCGCGATCACTTGGGCAAGGTGTCCTCGTTTGCTGAACTTGACGACCTGTTGGGGATGCTCGACCCGAACGAGGCGTTCCCGACGAGCGTGCTCGGCGCGCCTCGTGGACGGCAAGGCACACCTAAGCGTGTCGCGCTGCCAGACGGGTGGCTGAACAACCGAGAAACCCCAGCGTTCATCGACCCTGACGCCGAACTCAACGTCAGCGGCGGGTAACGGCAGACCGGGCCAAGCGAGCACGATCCGCTTCGTCTAAGGCGACGCCATACGCTTCATCAACGTTCATGTGCTTCAGACCGACTTCGACTGGACCGTCAGGCGAATGGATCGTGAGAGTCGCCAATCCGCGGCGACGTTGCCAAGGACCTTGGTCTACGGCGACAGATTGAATCTTTGACTGCGGAATGGTTGAGGTGCGACGGGTGACCCACCCTGTCGTGCTGGAGACTGTATCTGCTGAACGCGTCAAGGCACGAAAGCGCCAACCGATCGGCGCGAAGATTCTTGACCGGCCTGACACCGCTGAAACTTCGGCGTTGTCCGAATCGGAGTCAGGTACAAGCTCAGCAATCAGTTGCAAGGCAAAAGCGCGGTCCGCTATCGGAATCAGCGTCGTCTCTGATATGCCGTTCTCTTCGGTTGATACCCCATACCCCGCGATGTCAACGTCGAGTCGAACCCAACCGAACTTTCGCCACAAATATGGTTCAACCATGGTTATCCCTTGAATACGATCGAAAGGAATCGTTTGCGACGACCGGTTAAGAAGCCCACGGGTAATCCGAAGTCCGCGGTCTCCGCGGCTCAACGTAAAGTCCCATTGCGCAAGCACCCGGTTACTCACCATTTGGTACGTGCCAATCAAAAAGGGGAAGAGGCCACCGATCACCGCAAACGGGATACCGAAGATTTGAAAGGTGATAACGAGTGCGATGCTGCCGATCACGATTCCGGCAAAGTCGAGAGTCATCAGAATGCCAATGATGAGGCGATCGGGTGCGACAGTAGCGATCACTGTGCGAGGTGTGGTCGCGTTGTCGTTGCCGAAAGTCCCTTGCATGTCGACACTTGCATCAGATCCGAGCGTCGCCGGTGCGCCGACACCGTGGGCTCGATTTAACAACATGCGGCGAAGATTCTTGGCATCGGGAAGTGGCAGGAAACGCAATTGTGTTTTGGAATCGCCGCCACCGGCCATCTCCAAGGTGAGTTCGGCCATCCCGATGAGTCGTGCCACAAGCGGTTGATTGATATCAACAGATTGAAGGCGAGCAAACGGGATGCGCCGTGATTTGCGGAAAATAAAACCGGACTCGACCCGAATTTCTTCGTCATTGATGATGAAACGGGTGAACCACCAGGGTACGAAACCCGCAATGAACCCGATCACGAATCCGGCGGGCAGCGAGATGAGGCCGATTAGCCATTCGCCGTTCGTGAATGACGAAAAAGAGAAAGCGACAGCAACGCCCGAACCCCACAAGAGCCCTTGCACAAGGCCACTGAGCGGGTGAGTCCGTTGTCCTTCGCCACCTAGTGCTCCCATGGGCGGGTTAGGTGGGGTCGTTGGCACGACCCCTTCGGGGGTCTTGTTAAACGGATCTGGCGTGAAACGAATAGTCTCGGGCGTGGGCTCAGAGTCCGGAGTCATGCGAAGCCCCAAGTTCTGTGAGTCGATCTCGCAAGCGGTGTGCTTCGAGCGTGGGCACGCCCGGAATAGTCGCAGCGGTTGCGGTGGCTGCAGTGTTCAAGGTGACTGAGGCATATCCGAGTTTTGATGCAATCGGTCCAGCTGCGACGTCAACGAATTGCATCCGCCCATAGGGAACGACAACGACTCGTCGAAAGAGCAACCCGCCTCGCACCAGCAGTTCTTCATCGCTTTCGACATAGCCCCAACTCGCTTGGTTCCGTGCGGCCCATATCCATGACCACACCCAGAGTCCCACGACTGCACTCAAGGACACGACCGTGACGAGCCCTGCCCAGAAAGTAGGCAAGAAAAACCACGTCCCTGTCGATCCGGCGACGGTCGCGAGAAACACAACACCGAACCAGATCGCTGCGGTCCAACGGCGACCGGTAACAAGTTGACTCGACACCGGAGTCCACGTTTCTGCCATCGTCGAATACAAGTCTTTCGATTTCGCCATGAAACTCAGCCTAGTTCACGGACGAGAGAGCAACGTTAGGTGCGGTTTCCAGAAACCGAAGGTGGGTTCGTTGATATTCGCTCCGACTCTGTCGCGACTCTGATGTCCAAGAAGCCTCGGCGGGAATACCCAGACTCGATCGGGCTGACGTTATCGATACTTCACGCCCGGTTTCGGGTTGCCGAGTAACTCAGTCACCGTCACCAGGGTAAATCCACGATCTTGAAGACCGTCGATAATCCGAGGAGTCGCGGCGACTGTGGTTGGGTGGATGTCGTGCATGAGGACGATTGAGTTTCGGCGTGTCTGATCCAACACCCGTTGGACGATCAGATCGGTATTCCGGTCCTTCCAGTCCAGCGTGTCGATGCTCCAGAGGATTTCTGCTAGCCCGAGCGCTTTTGCTTCCTTTCGAATGCGCTCGTTGCTCGCTCCGTACGGCGGGCGATACAGCGTTGGGCGAATCCCCGTAATGCGTTCGGCTTCCAAGACTGCGCGGCTCAGTTCCTTACGGACCTGAGGGGGACTAAGAGCAGTGAGTTGCTTGTGACTCCAAGTGTGGATTCCGTATTCATGACCCTCAGCCACGGTTCGTGCAGCGACTTTCGGGAACATTTCAATCTGCTGACCAAGTGCGAAAAACGTCACTCGCGCGTGTTTCTTTTTCAAGGTGTCGAGTAAGCGATTGGTGTGACCCCCTGGGCCATCGTCATACGTGAGTGCAACGCACTTGAGTTTGGCGCAATCTACCGTTTCGGCAGAGGGGTGTGGCTTTACCGTCCGTGTTGGTTCGGTTGCGACGAATTCAGGGGTTGATGGGTCAAGTGCGGCCTTCTTGGCTGCGGCGCCAAAGGGCGAGAGCATTTCATCGCTTTGGCTTGCGGGGAGGGTCACTGTGATTCGACCGTAACTTCCAGCCGCGATTTGATATTCGTCGAATGCAGCAAACAGATCTCCGTACTTGGTGAACGCGAGAACAGGGACTCCCTTGGCGAGCGTCGTGTTCAGTAGTTCGGTGTCGATACCTTCAGAGCCGCGTAGTGCCTCACGAACAGCATCGTTGAGGTCAGCAGGATCCTTGACGAGGTCGCGATTCGGGTGAAGCACTCCGGTATTTGGATCAACCCACGTTGTATACCAAGATTCAGAGACGCTGGCCCCGGCGTTGAAATATTCGTGCATCAGGATGCCGAGAGCATCTTTCGACGATCCGACTGTTTCCCAAGAGATATTGAGTTCCGGATCAGCAACAGCGGTCCCGGATTCTGAGACATAGTCGCGCCGGAACTCTGCAACGGCGGTTTCTGTCGACTGAGTTAATCCATTGTTGAGTCTTTCCAGTCCGGGCACCGGTGGCCACGAGCCGTGAATGTGCTGTTGTAGATCGTTGATTGCACGGGTCTGGAAACCGGGAATTGCGGACTATAGAGTCGGCGAGACCATGTGTGGCAAGGCCTGTTCGGGAACCGGTTTTTCGTCCTCGGGTTCTTGCTCGGTT
>SSHC01000096.1 GCA_008017265.1 Aeromicrobium sp. | reverse complement strand
TTCGTATTCGGTTCGATCTTGTTCGTTCAACTACTCGGACGCGAGGCTGGCGATCGTTCCGTAACAACAACTCTTGGAACGTGGTTTGAAGCCGGAAACTACAGCGTAGATTTCGTTTTCACCTACGATTCCCTGTCGTCACTATTCGTCTTGCTTATTACAGGCGTCGGCACGCTGATCCACGTGTATTCGATCGGATACATGGAACACGATCCGCGCCGCCGCCGGTTCTTCGCCTACTTGAACTTGTTCATTGCCGCGATGCTGACCTTGGTTCTTGCTGGGGACTATGTGGTGTTGTTCCTCGGCTGGGAAGGCGTTGGTTTGGCGTCGTACCTGCTTATCGGTTTCTGGCAGCACAAGGAAAGCGCTGCAAAAGCCGGCACCAAGGCATTCGTTATCAACCGCGTTGGCGACATCGGTATGGCGCTCGCATTGATGACAATGGTCGCGTTCTTTGGAACCACCTCCATTGCCGCGGTTAACCAGGCCATCGGCGGAGCAGCTGGCTCACTGGCGACCGGCCTGGGCCTGCTCCTCCTGCTCGGTGCTTGCGCTAAGTCCGCGCAGTTCCCACTGCAAGCGTGGCTCCTTGACGCCATGGAAGGTCCGACTCCAGTGTCGGCACTCATCCACGCCGCCACGATGGTGACCGCGGGCGTCTACTTGGTTGTTCGCTCGCACTACATCTTCGACGCCTCGCCCACCGCTCGCAACGTGGTCATCGCAGTTGGATTGATTACCTTGCTTGCTGGCGCTTGGATCGGTTGCACGAAGGACGACATCAAGAAAGCTTTGGCTGGTTCGACGATGAGTCAGATCGGCTACATGATGCTGGCTGCCGGCCTCGGCCCCGCCGGTTATGCTTTCGCGATCTTCCACTTGCTGACACACGGTGTGTTCAAGGCAAACATGTTCCTTGGCGCCGGTTCAGTCATGCACGGAATGAACGACGATGTCGACATGCGTCATTACGGTGGCCTCCGCAAGGCCATGCCGATTACGTTCTACACGTTCGGCATGGGTTACCTCGCAATCTTGGGCTTCCCAGGCACGTCGGGCTTCTTCAGTAAGGACAAGATCATTGAGGCCGCGCTCACCCACAACGTGTGGGTCGGGATCGGCACGCTGATTGGTGCGGGCGTGACCGCCTTCTACATGACGCGCATGATGCTTATGACGTTCTATGGCGAAAAGCGTTGGCGTGAAGACGTGCATCCGCACGAATCGCCTTCGGTAATGACGACTCCGCTCATTGTGCTTGCTGCGCTCTCGGTTTTCGCCGGCCTGATCAGTCTCGGTCACTGGATCGAAGAGTGGCTTGAACCGGCAACGGGGCCGCTTGCTCACCACGAGCCTCCGCTGCCAATCGGGGTCATCACCACGATCGTGTTGCTGGTCGTTGCAGCTGGCGTTGCTGTCGCGTGGTTCAGTTACGGCAAGAAGGCTGTGGCTGACGTTGCGCCAAGCGATCAAGACGTTTCCTTCCTGACACGTGCGGGTCGCGCAGAACTCTACGGAAACCAGGTCAACGATGTTCTTGTCGTCAAGCCGGTGACGGGCTTGACCAAGGCGCTCACTTGGGGTGACACCAACGTCGTTGATGGGGCCGTGCGCGCGGTTTCGGGCGGCGTTCATGGACTGTCGACCTTCTTGCGTTCTTGGCAGACCGGTTTTGTTCGTTCGTATGCATTGGCAATCTTCGGCGGCGCCACGTTCGTCGTTCTAGCACTCTTGGTGGTGACGCTCGGATGATGCTCACATCCTTGATCTTGGTTCCGCTCCTCGGAGCTATCGCGGTCATGTTCGTTCCGCGCGGTGAAGACAACCGCAACGTTAAGACGCTCGCCTTTGGCGTGTCGCTCCTAACGTTGGCAATGTCGCTCGCGATGATCGCTGCGTTTGATATCAACTCTGGTGGAGTTCAACTCGTTGAGAAGTACGAGTGGATCCCCTTCATCGGAGCTTGGTATGCGCTCGGCATCAACGGCACTGGGCTGGTGTTGATTCTGCTCACGACGATCCTGACACCCATTGTCATGCTCGCTTCGTGGCGCGATGATCTGCCAGACCCAAGCCGTACTCACGCTTACTTTGCGTGGATGCTCGTTCTGCAAGCGCTCGCGATCGGCGTGTTTGCCGCGACTGACGTCTTCTTGTTCTACGTCTTCTTCGAGGCGACGCTGGTCCCGTTGTACTTCCTCATCGGTGCGCACGGTGGAGCTGGCCGGAGCAAGGCAGCAGTCAAATTCTTGATTTACAACCTTGTCGGCGGCTTGATCATGCTCGCCTCGATTATTGGCCTGTACGTGATCTCGACGCAGCAGGGCGGACCATCGTTCTTGCATGCTGATTTGGCTGCGCTTGACATTCCTAAGAACACTGAAAAGTGGCTCTTTGTCGGATTCTTCATCGCTTTCGCGATCAAGGCGCCCATGTTCCCGTTGCACACATGGCTGCCAGACGCAGCTGAAGCGGCAAAGCCAGGCACCTCGGTCTTGATGGTGAGCGTGATCGACAAGATCGGCACATTCGCGATGATTCGCTGGTGTCTGGAAATCTTCCCCAACGCCTCCGAATGGGCCAGCCCCGTCGTGATGGTGTTGGCAGTCGTTTCCATCATCTACGGTGCCTTGCTGGCCATGGGGCAAAGCGATATCCGCCGCCTCATCGCCTTTACCTCGGTGTCCCACTTTGGCTTCATCGTGCTGGGTATCTTCGCGTTCACATCGACGTCGATGGCCGGATCGATTCTCTACATGTTCAACCACGGCCTCTCCACAGCGGTGTTGTTCCTCGTGACCGGCATGATGATTTCGCGCCGGGGTTCGGGTCTGATCAGTGATTTCGGTGGCGTTCAAAAGATCGCGCCAGTCTTGTCGGGCATCTTCCTCGTCGGCGGCCTGTCGAGCCTGTCGCTACCGGGAACGGCGCCGTTCGTGTCTGAATACTTGGTATTCGTGGGCACCTACGCTCGCTCGATCCCGTTGGCCGCGATCGCAGCCTCGGCGATGGTCTTGGCGGCTCTCTACATCTTGTTGACGTACCAGCGCACCATGAACGGGCCGCTTAACCCAGAGGCCGAAGGGGTTACCGACCTCACTTCGCGTGAGACTGCGGCCTTGACTCCGGCAGTGATTCTCATCATTGCGTTGGGTTTCATGCCTCAAATCCTTCTCAACGTCATCGATCCCGTTGTTGAGCCTGTGCTCAGCCACGTCGGCGTTGAAGATCCAGCACCGCGCGCCACGATTAATCTCGACGCGCAAACGGAAGGAACTCACGAATGATCGCCATCGATCGTGTGCTCGCCGTGGTGGACCGGCCAGATATTCCTGCGCCGACCATCGACTACGGACTGCTCATGCCGTTGATCGTTGTTTTCGCCGTCGCGATGCTCGGTCTCATCGTTGAGATCGTCGTACCTCGCGACAAGCGATTCGTTTCGCAAGTCGTGGTGGCTGTCGGCGGTTTGCTTGCTGGCTTGGCTTCTACGATCAAGCTCTACCTTGATTTGTCCGAAACTGAGGGTTCGGTGCTCGCTCGTGGCCAAATCGGCGGCGTTGGTTCCGTCGCGGTCGACGGGCCAGGCGTTGTCACGTGGGGTCTCATCCTCGTGTTCTCCATCTTGAGCATGCTCTTGTTTGCTGAACGTAGTTACGAAGGCGGACTCAGCGCATTCACTGGGCGTGCATCTGATGCGCCCGGTTCGAAAGACGAAGCAGAAGCGACGGCCGCCCGACTCGAACACACGGAAGTTTTCCCGCTCGCGGTTTTCGCCGTTGTGGGCATGATGTTGTTCGCGGTTTCACACGACCTGATCACGATGTTCGTGGCACTCGAGGTGCTGTCACTGCCGTTGTATGTCTTGGCCGGCCTTGCTCGACGCAAGCGCCTCATTAGCCAGGAAGCCGCCCTCAAGTACTTCTTGCTGGGTGCATTCGCTTCGGCGTTCTTCCTTTACGGCGCTGCGCTCGCCTACGGATTCTCGGGAAGCCTGAACTTGACTGAGATCAACGCGGCCATCACCGCCCGCGATGACGCACAGCCATTGATCTTGGGTTCGATTGCGATGATTGCAGTTGGGCTCTTGTTCAAGATCGGTGCTGCTCCATTCCACAGTTGGACGCCTGACGTCTATCAGGGCGCCCCAACGCCAGTCACGGCGTTCATGGCTTCGGCAACGAAGGTGGCCGCGTTCATTGCGCTCATGCGTGTGTTCTTCGTCGGTTTCGGCGGTGCGTCGTGGGATTGGCGCCCAGTCGTGTGGGCTATCGCCATCGCCACGATGCTCATCGGCTCGGTCGTCGCCATTGCGCAAACGGACATCAAGCGCATGCTCGCCTACTCGTCCGTCGCGCACGCAGGCTTCGCTCTCGTGGGCTTCTCGGGTGCCTACATGGGAACCGAAGGTACGGAATCGGTCACGTCGATCTCGGCAGTCTTGTTCTACATGCTGGCCTACGGCCTGGCCACGATTGGTTCGTTCGCAGTGGTCATGGTGGTTCGTGATTCTTCAGGTGAAACGACGGCACTTTCCAAGTGGGCAGGATTGGCGAAGCAGTCTCCCTGGCTTGCAGGTGCCGTGACTGTCTACATGCTTTCGTTCATGGGCATTCCGCTGACAGCTGGCTTCATCGGCAAATGGGCGGTATTTAGCGCCGCATGGGCTGGCGGAACGCCGGCTCTGGTCGTGTTTGCCGTTCTGATGAGCGCCGTCGCGGCGGTCTTCTACTTGCGTGTCATCGTGCTCATGTACTTCGCCGAACCAGTTGGCGAAGGGCCGACGATTGCCTTGCCAAGCGTCTTGACTACCGTAGTGATTGCGTTGACCGTAATCGGAACGATCGCCTTCGGTGTATTCCCGGGCGTTGTGATCGATCTCGTTCAGCACGCGGGCGCATTCGTCCGCTAACTGACCGACTAAAGGAGCTTGCTGGTGACCACCGAAGCAGACAGCGGGCTTGACCAGCTTCAAGCTCGAGTCGAATCCGGTGTTGAACGCGTCGAGAGCCTGTTGGTGGAGCGCACTCGAAGCGATGACGGCATGGTCACCGAGGCGGCCCGTCATTTGCTTGAAGCCGGCGGCAAGCGTTTCCGTCCGCTCTTAACCGTGTTGGCGGCGCAGTTTGGCGATCCAGAGCACGAAGACGTCATTAAGGCCGGCGTCATTGTCGAATTGACTCACTTGGCGACGCTTTACCACGATGACGTCATGGACGAAGCACCTCGTCGCAGGGGCGCTCCGAGTGCGAATTCGCGGTGGGACAATTCGGTGGCAATCCTGGTTGGGGATTTCTTGTTCGCGCGAGCCTCAGCGCTTGTTGCGGACTTGGGTACCGAAGCTGTGCGGATTCAAGCTGAAACCTTTGCCCGTTTGGTGCATGGACAAATCAAAGAAACGGTCGGTCCGAAGGATGGCGAGAACCTCCTCGATCACTATCTCCAAGTCGTGGCCGACAAGACTGGATCGTTAATTGCAGCGTCGGCGCTTTTGGGTGCGAAGATGTCTGGCGCCAATGCTGAGGTGCAAGAGACACTGCTGGCTTTCGGCGAGCGTATCGGCGTCGCATTCCAGCTCGCCGATGACATTATCGATATTGCGAGCGAATCCGAAGACTCCGGCAAGACGCCGGGAACTGATCTTCGCGAGGGTGTGCCAACGCTCCCAACGCTGTACATCTTGACTAGTGACGATCCTGCTGAAGCAGAACTGAAGCAGCGGCTGTCCGCCCCGATTACCGACGAAGCGCTCGTTGCAAAGACTCTCGCAGAACTGCGCGAACACTCTGCGTTGAAGCAGGCGAGGGATTACGTGTTGGGTGAGGCCGAAGCCGGCAGGGCGCTGTTGGCCGACTTGCCAACAGGTGCCGCACGCGATGCGCTAGATGCGCTGTGCGACAGAGTCGTTAACCGCATCGCCTGACTTTTGCTCGGTGAGTCTTAAAGAACCGTGGGTTCAGGGACGGTTTCGGCCGAGCGTCGTTGTGCTCGAATCGCGTCAAAGGTAAAGAAGCACAACGCCAGCCACACGAGCGCGAACCCCGCCCAGCGGCTTGGCTGCATCTGTTCGTTAAAGATCGTCAAACCGATCACGAACTGAACAATTGGCCCAACGTACTGCAACAATCCCAGGCTCGTGAGCGAGATGCGGGTGGCGGCCGCCCCGAACATGAGCAAAGGGAATGCGGTGACGGCTCCGGTGCCGACCAGGAGCCACGTGTTGAGAGCGCCGGAGTGGCCGAACGCGAGGGACCCTTGCGCGCCGAGCCAGAGCAAGTAACCTAGCGCGATTGGAAACGCGAGAAGCGTCTCCACCGATAGAGATTCGATCGTGCCAAGATCAGCCTTCTTCTTGATCAACCCGTAGGCAGCGAACGAACAGGCGAGCGCCAAGGCGAGCCACGGCGGGCGGCCAAGACCGACAGTCATCACAATGACGGCAAACGTTGCAGTGCCGATAGCCAGCCATTGCAACGGGCGTAGTTTCTCGCCCAGGACAAGCACACCCAGTGCAACGGTAATGAGCGGGTTGATGAAATACCCGAGCGCGGCTTCGAGCACGTAGCCGTGTGTGACACCCCAAATGAAGCCACCCCAGTTCACGGCGATGACAGCAGTAGCTGCGGCCATGAGTGCAAGTTTCTTGGGGGACCGCATCACGATGACGAATTGTGGCCAGAGTCTGGCTGCAGTGAGCAGCACGAGGCAAAAGGCCAACGACCAGACGAACCGGTGCGCCAAGACTTCATCGGATTTCGCCGGCGCCAAGAGGGGCCAATACAGTGGGAAAAACCCCCACGACAAATACGCGATGAACCCGTATGCGTATCCGCTGCGTGTCTCGGTCACGAATTGAGCGTACGCCTCGCTCGTCGCACCAAAGGCATAGCGCCACCCTCGCGCGTGCCAGACTTTGTCCCATGGGTCGAAAGCGTGTGGCATTCCATTGGAGCGGCGGCAAAGGCTCGGCTCACGCTGTGCACCGTTTGTTGGCGGACGAACGCTTCGAATTGATGTGTTTGATCACAAACGTCTACGGTCCCAATTCGCTCTCAACGGTGCATGCGGTACCAGAACTGCTGCTGCGGGCACAAGCGGATGCGCTAGGAGTTCCGTTGGTGACGGTCGAACTCGAGTCCCCTGAGCTTCAAGATTACGAAGCGGCCATGCGTGCATGTGCGACCCGAATGCGAGCGGAGGGGATCGACGCTTTCGGATTCGGAGACTTGGACCATTCGGGGACGCGACATCACCGTATTGCGCTCTGTGATTCCGCTGGCCTTGATTTGGTGACACCGTTGGAAGACTTGACTGCGACAGAATGCGCAGACGCGTATCTCGCGTCAGGAATCCAGAGCGTGGTTGTCGTGGTCAACGCGGCGGTGTTGGGCGAAGATGCGCTCGGCGTCACGATTGACCGCAAGTTCGTGGCGGGACTCCCGGCTGGTTGCGATCCGTGTGGGGAGTTTGGCGAGTTCCATTCATTCGCGTGGAGCTCGCCCGATTACCGGCGGCCGATCGATTTCGTTCGACACAGCGTAGAGCACGTCCAGCACGCGATCGGCACAGAGTCAGGGCCGTCCGAGTTTGCCTATTGGCGCCTGAACCTTCGCTGAAGGTTCAGCGGTAGTTGGTGAACTGTACTGCAAAGTCCAGATCGGCGCTCTTGACGAGCGCGATGACGGCTTGGAGGTCGTCACGCTTCTTGCTCGTGACGCGAAGTTCGTCGCCTTGGATCTGAACTTTGACGCCCTTGGGGCCTTCATCGCGAATCAGTTTGCTGAGTTTCTTTGCTTGCTCAGTACTGATGCCTTGCCCAAAGCTCGCGGAGATCTTGGTGTCTTTGCCCGATTGGCGGGGTTCGTCTGCGTCGAGAGTCTTCAGGGAGATGTCGCGCTTGATGAGTTTTTCTTTGAAAACTTCGAGCACTGCGAGGGCGCGTTCGTCGGCGTTCGCGGTGATTTCAATGCCCCATTCGCCGCTCCAGTCGATGGCAGCGCCGGTGTTCTTGAAGTCGTAGCGCGTAGCGATTTCGCGTTGCGCCTGATTCAACGCGTTGTCTGCTTCTTGGCGATCGATCTTGCTGACGATGTCGAAGGATGAATCGGCCATGGCTACTCCTTGGCAGTGGTCTGGGACTGGTGAACACCACCTTACGGCGGTGAGGTAATCTTGCGTGGCGTCCCCCCTTTGCGGGAGACACTGGCAGGTTGCCCGAGCGGCCAAAGGGAGCTGACTGTAAATCAGCCGTCATCGACTTCAGAGGTTCGAATCCTCTACCTGCCACAGCCGAAGGCCCCGAGTTTCTGCTTGGGGCCTTCGTTGTGTCCGCTGTGCGACATCGTGGGCAAATGGAGCCTGACCTCCAGACCTTCCAAACCCCCAATTCCCACGATACCGCTCGAATTTGGGTACGAACGTACCTAACTTGATACGCCTGAACCCAAAAAACGAGGGTCTCGTGGGAATTGGGAGGCGGGGCAGGCAGTGGCGGGTCAAAAGTGGGGGTGTGCCGGTGCATTAGGCTCAGGGCGTGGTTTATAGCGCGCTTTTCGACAACGTTCTGTCCAGGCTCGACACCGAAAAGGCTCATCACGGTGCCTTCAGCGGTATCCGTGCTGCTCGCTTTGTCACACCGATACTTTTTCCGGCGGTGAATGCGCCCGTTGAAGTCATGGGCATCACCTTTCCGAATCGCTTCGGTTTAGCCGCCGGTTTCGATAAGAACGGGACCGGTGTGGTGCCCCTGCTCAACATCGGATTCGGGCACGTAGAAGTCGGCACCGTTACCGCCAAACCACAACCAGGCAACCCGAAACCGCGACTCTTCAGGTTGGTTGACGACCGAGCAATCATCAACCGAATGGGTTTCAACAACGACGGCGCAGCCCACGTGGCTTCACGACTGCATCGGCTGCGAGACACGAAAGCCGGCGCGAAGGCTGTCATTGGAATCAACATCGGCAAAACGAAAATCGTCTCGCCTGAAAACGCTGTCGCCGATTATGTCGAGAGCGCCCGACTGCTTTCTGGGTTCGCTGACTATCTGGTCGTGAACGTCTCGTCCCCGAACACGCCTGGGTTACGAGACCTGCAGGCCGTTGAGTCGCTGCGCCCGATCTTGCAGAGCGTCAAGGAAGTGGCAGAAAACCAACGCAAGCGCGTTCCACTCGTCGTCAAGATCGCCCCAGACCTCAGCGACGATGACGTTTTCGCTGTCACGGATCTCGCGCTTGAACTGGGCCTCGACGGGATTAGTGCCGCGAACACGACTATCTCGCGCCCAGAAAGCCTCCAGACCTCGCGCAGCGTCATCGACGCGGCGGGCGCAGGTGGGCTTTCGGGTCCAATTCTGGCTCCGAGGGCAGTTGAGATGGTTCGAGAGATTCGCGCGCGCGCAGGCGACTCCCTGGCGATCATTGGCGTAGGCGGCATTGTCGCTCAAGACGATGTGCGTGAGCGCATCGCCGCAGGAGCGGACCTCGTTCAGGGCTACACGTCGTTCATTTATGAAGGCCCAACGTGGCCGGCGCGGATGGCGCGAGCCTCCATCTGACCCCCGGACGCGACGCCGAGTGGCACCAAAGGTGACCCCGATTTGAAACCGGCAGCCCTCACGCGGTAAGTTTGCTTGTCGGCTTGCCCCTTTAGCTCAGTCGGCAGAGCGTTTCCATGGTAAGGAAAAGGTCTACGGTTCGATTCCGTAAAGGGGCTCTGGGTAACGAGGAAACTCGTACCCTGCGGCTGGGTAGCTCAGGCGGTTAGAGCACACGACTCATAATCGTGGTGTCGCGGGTTCGAGTCCCGCCCCAGCTACCGGCACAATTGAATGCAACATCGATCGATCTAAGAAGAGGCACACCGTGGCCAGCAAGAGTTCAGTAATCCGTCCCAAGATCACCTTGGCATGCACCGAGTGCAAAGAACGCAACTACATCACCAAGAAGAACCGTCGCAACAACGCTGACCGCCTTGACCTCAAGAAGTTCTGCCCGCGTTGCAAGACCCACCAGGTTCACCGCGAAACTCGCTGATCTAGTTTTCTCACAACACCTCCGGCCCGTGTGGCACGGAGGTTTTGTGTTTTCGGTAGCGTTTTACTCATGAGGCTTTCGGAAGTGACCACGCTGCGCTTGGGCGGCCCGGCGCAATCGTGCGTGGTTGCTCACAGCGAGAGCGACCTGATCGAAGCAGTTTCGTCCTCTGATGCGGGCAACGAACCGGTGTTGATTGTCGCGGGCGGCAGCAACCTCGTCGTGAGCGACGATGGTTTCGCGGGGCGTGTGGTGCTTGTGCGTACGAGCGGAATCGAGATCGATCAAGACGCGTGCAGTGGCGCTATGGTCACCGTCGCAGCGGGGGAGACCTTTGACGAACTTGTCCGACTGGCCGTTGCGAACGGGTGGGTGGGGCTAGAGGCTTTGTCGGGGATACCAGGATCGGTTGGGGCAACCCCGATTCAGAATGTCGGCGCGTACGGCCAAGAAGTGGCTGACACGATCGTGCGCGTCCGGGTTTGGGATCGGCGCAAGAGGGCGGTGCGTACCTTCATGCACGCCGATTGTGACTTTTCCTATCGCATGAGTGCGTTCAAACGAGATCCCGAACGCTTCGTCATCTTGACCGTCACGTTCCAGTTCCCGCTGGGGGACATGAGCGCACCTATTGCCTATGCCGAACTTGCGCGCTCCTTGGATGTTGCGCAGGGAGACCGCGCGCCCTCGGTTGCGGTTCGTGAACAGGTGCTGGATTTGCGCCGCGGTAAGGGGATGGTGCTCGATCCTGCCGATCACGACACCTGGAGTGCTGGTTCTTTCTTCATGAACCCGATCTTGACGCCTGAGCAAGCCGAACTATTGCCGGAGGCGGCGCCGCGTCATCCGCAGTCGGACGGTCGCGTCAAGACCAGCGCGGCCTGGCTGATCGACCACGCAGGCTTTGGCAAAGGCTTCGCAGGAAACGGCGTGAGCCTGTCAACCAAGCACCCACTAGCGTTAACAAACCGAGGTGCCGGGAGTGCCGCGAACCTCATGGCATTGGCCAGTGAGGTTCGAACGGGTGTGCAGGCTGCGTTCGGAATTACGCTAGAAATAGAACCGGTCCTCGTCGGTATTGCATGGTGACGAGGACCGGAACTAGGCGTTGCGTTGGTGTTTAAAAAAATGCCGCGAGGATTCCTGAGTAGGTTTCGGTCTCCCACGAACTGTCGCTGAACTCGCCGGTTGCCCCTACCACGAGGATGAACCCGAAGACAGCGATGAGTGTCAACACGCTCAGCACCAAGAGAACGGTCGATACGATTCCGAGGATCTTGCCGACGAGCGCTTCGGTACGACCATCCCACTGGTTCGGATTCGCGTCGATTTCTTTGATCGCTTTGTTACCCATGACCCACGCGAATGGCCCCAGGATCTGGCAAAGAATGAAGCCGACGATGCCCAACACGAGAACCGTCGTCGCCTGAGGGTGCTTGGGTTTGATCCCACCAGGAACACCTGGTTGTGGCGCCTGTGGTGGGTATTGCTGGCCTTGTCCGGCATAGGGTGCTTGGCCTTGGTAAGGCTGAGGTGTTGCGCCGGGCTGTTGACCGGGGTAGGCGGGTGGTTCGTTTCCAGTGGGTGTGTCACTCATGTGCGGCACCTTTCTTTAGCTTGAACGGTTGGGTTGGGCCAAAATCTCCCCGAACGTGAAATCGGAGGTCAGAAATCTGAATCGAAATTAGCATTGCCTGATTCCGCAATGCCCAAGGCGATCACAACGCCAACGAAGATCACGACAAAAAATGCGAAGAGTCCTGTGGCGATGATGCCCAGAATCTTGCCGGCATTGGCGTTACTACGGCCGCCCCACATCGCCGGGTTTGCGTCGATTTCCTTCACTGCCTTGCTGCCCATGATCCAAGCGACTGGGCCGAGCGGCAGGCAGCAGAACATGACGAGGACGACACTGACAATTCCCATCACCATCGAGGCAGTTGCCTGTGGGTGGTTGGGCGGCATGCCCGCGCCGTAGGGCGTTTGTGGTGTTGGCGCGGGTGCCGGATAGTGCTGGCCTTGGCCTTCGTAGGGCTGCTGGCCTTGATAAGGCTGCTGACCGGGGTAGGGAGGTGGTTCGTTCTCGGGTGGGAGTTCAGTCATGGGTTTATCGTCGCACGAATATTTAAGGTGAGTCGTCCGATCTCGCCGAGTGAGGGCGATTTACGTAAGTTCTTACAAGGCGGCAGATCAAGCATCGACGCATGCTGCCACGTTCAACTGTCAACTCTCGGTCTGCGGCCTGTTCACTCAGGGGGCGGCCAACCACGCTTCAATGTCGGCCAGTGCGCACTGCTTGAGTTCAGCAGGTGCGTACGACGCTTCGATCGAGTCACGGGCCAAGTCGGCGAGTTCCTCGTCAGTGAAATCTTGGGCGGCGCGCAGCAGCGCGTATTGGCCGGCGAGTCGGGTTCCAAACAGGAGGGGATCATCTGAACCGAGGGCGATCCGTGCGCCGGCGGCTTTCAACTCGCGAATCGGGACGTCGTTGATGCTCGTATAGACGCCGAGCGCGACGTTCGATGCTGGGCAGACTTCCAGGGCCACTCCGCCGGCTACGAGTTCGCGAAGCAATTCTTTGTCTTCTGCAGCGCGAACTCCATGCCCTAGCCGATTCGGATGCAACGTGTCGATAACCGTGCGGATGTGGGCGGGCCCGCGCAACTCGCCGCCGTGTGGCATGAGTTTGAGGCCTGCGCGTTCCGCGATGGCGAATGCCGGACCGAAGTCGGTTGTGTCACCGCGCCGTTCGTCGTTTGATAAGCCAAAACCGTGTACGCCCCGATCCGCGAACTTGACTGCCAGTCGGGCGAGTGTTCGAGCGTCGAGCGGGTGTCTGGTCCGGTTGGCCGCAATGACAACGCTCATTTGAAGGCCGGTCGCTGCTTGCGCATCTGACACGGCGTCCAGTACGAGTTCGGTGAATTCGGTGATCCCACCGAAACGACTGGCGTATCCGGATGGGTCGACTTGAAGCTCGGTCCACACTGAACCGTCTTCGTGATCGTCCTGTGCTGCCTCGAGCACGAGCCGCCTGATGTCATCGGGGGTACGCAGTACTGATCGGCCGACGTCATAGAGCCTTTGGAAGCGAAACCACCCTTTTTCGTCCGCGGCAGATAGCTCGGGCGGCCATTCGTCACTGAGGCCTGGCGGCAAGTTGATTCCGTCGCGATCTGCGAGTTCGAGCAGTGTGGCGTGACGCATCGACCCGGCAAAGTGCAGGTGAAGGTGAGCTTTGGGAAGTTTCAACAGTGACCGCACAAGACCATCGTGGCACTAGTTCAGTGCTCGTGCAGGTAGCCGGTTCGACTTTGTTGGGTCTAGCGACGTACACTTGACGAAACCACGAAAAATATGGTGATTCGTCGTGCCCTGAATGGGCCGTTCGAGTTTCTAGGTTTTTCGAAGGGCAGTGGCGCAACTGGCAGCGCATCGGTCTCCAAAACCGGAGGTTGGGGGTTCAAGTCCCTCCTGCCCTGCGAGAACGGTCGTTCATCCGAGCGGCCTCAACGAATGACGGAGGAAAGTACGTGAGCAGTAATCACGAACTGTCGGGCAAGAAGGCCGGACGCACCTCACCTTTGACGTTCTTTCGACAGAGCGTCGCAGAACTGCGCAAAGTTGTTTGGCCTACGCGTCCGCAAATGGTCAACTACTTTTTCGTGGTTCTCGTCTTCGTTCTCATCATGATGGCGATCGTGGCTGGACTGGACTACGGGTTCGGTAAGGCCATGTTCTGGATCTTCGCGTAACGAAGGACTTGTTTCCGTGACCTCAGAATTTGACGAGCAGACACTCGACACCGACGCGGCCGATGTTGCTAGCACCGGTGTCGACGACGTCGTAGACGGCGCCGAGAGCGACCTCAGCGATGACGACGCTGCTGATGTAGTTTCCGCTGAAGAAGCAGAGCCGGAAGTTCCCGAAGCGCTTCGCGAATTCCGCGAGATGCTCTACAACCAAGTCGGCGATTGGTACGTCATTCACACGTACGCCGGCATGGAAAATCGAGTCAAGCAGAACCTCGAAAACCGTATTGTCTCGATGAACGTCGAAGACTACATCTACGAGATTGTGGTTCCTGTTGAAGAAGTAGCCGAAATCAAGAACGGTCAGCGCAAACTCGTCAAGCGCACCGTATTGCCTGGCTACGTGCTCGTCCGTATGGATATGACAGACAAAACATGGCAGGTTGTTCGTCACACGCCATCGGTCACCGGATTCGTCGGCAATGCGCACGAACCGTTCCCCCTGAGTTTGGCCGAAGTCGAGAAAATGCTCGCTCCGGCCGTTGAGGCTGAAGCTGCTGCTGAGGCAGTCGCTGAAACCTCAGAACCGCAAGCTGTGAAGGCTCCCAAGGTGGAGTTCAGCGACTTCCTCGTCGGAGATTCCGTCATGGTCGTCGATGGTCCCTTCGCAACGATGCACGCAACGATCACGGAGATCAACCTCGACGCCCAGCGTGTTAAGGCGCTCGTGGAGATCTTCGGTCGTGAAACGCCAGTCGAGTTGAGCTTCACTCAGATTGATAAAATCTGATCCGTTCAGTTCATCTGGCACCTGAAAAAACAACAGAAACAAGGACCCCTAATGCCTCCCAAGAAGAAAGTCGCAGCTGTCGTTAAAGTCCAGCTGCAGGCCGGACAGGCCAACCCGGCGCCGCCGGTTGGTACCGCTCTCGGTCCCCACGGCGTTAACATCATGGATTTCTGCAAGGCGTACAACGCTCAAACAGAATCCATGCGTGGCAACGTCATTCCAGTAGAAATCACCATCTACGAAGACCGCACCTTCGACTTCATCACGAAGACTCCGCCAGCGGCAGAACTTATCAAGAAGGCCGCTGGCCTGCAGAAGGGTTCATCGACTCCGCACACGGACAAGGTTGGCAAGATCACCAAGGATCAGGTTCGCGAAATTGCGCAAACCAAACTCCCCGATCTTAACGCCAACGATCTCGATCAAGCATCGAAGATCATCGAAGGCACCGCGCGCTCCATGGGCGTAACGGTCGACTGATAACAATCCACAGTGGAAGGGCCAGCTGGGTCCGAACCACGAACTGGTCACAAGAAAGAGAAACCAGATATGACACAGCGAAGCAAGGCATACCGTGCGGTTGCCGAAAAGATCGACCGCGACAAGCTTTACCAGCCTCTTGAAGCATTGGCTTTGGCACGTGAAGCGGGCAGCAAAAAGTACGACTCCAGCATTGATGTTTCGATCCGTTTGGGTGTTGATCCCCGTAAGGCCGATCAGATGGTGCGCGGCACCATCAACCTCCCGCACGGAACCGGCAAGACCGCCAGGGTCCTGGTCTTTGCCACTGGAGCGAACGCAGATGCGGCCCGTGAAGCCGGAGCTGACTTTGTCGGCGCCGACGAATTGGTAGACAAGGTTAACGAAGGTTGGCTTGACTTCGATTCGGTCGTCGCAACGCCGGACATGATGGGCAAGGTCGGCCGTCTCGGTCGCGTTCTTGGCCCGCGCAACTTGATGCCGAACCCCAAGACTGGAACTGTCACTACCGATGTGGCGAAGGCAGTTGCTGATATTAAGGGCGGCAAGATTGAGTTCCGCGTTGATCGTCACGCGAACTTGCAGTTCATCATCGGCAAGGCATCGTTCACGCCAGCGCAATTGGCCGAGAACTACGGTGCTGCCCTCGAAGAGATCCTGCGTATCAAGCCGTCAAGCTCGAAGGGCCGCTACGTCCGCAAGGTTACGGTCTCTACGACCAACGGCCCCGGCGTACCGGTTGACCCATCGCGCATCCGCAACTTCGCGGAGCCCGAAGAGGCCTGATTGAGTTTCACCAAGTCGCCCCCAGCCAGTAATGGTTGGGGGCGACTTTTTTGTCATCGACAACGCTCGTGAGTGGGGTCGCTATTGTTTGCCCATGAGGTTTTCTGTCGTTGTTACCGTGCTTGCGTTGGCGTTCGGGCTCTCGGGGTGTGGTTCGAATGCGAACTCTGTGGCCGACTCGAAGCACGCCTCAGGCCTCACCCCAACGAACTTTCTGGCTGAACTCAACAAAGCGCACCAAACGCAGACCTCTGCGTTCACCGAATTGAGTGTGCATGAAGGCGAGCGGGAGTTGACGATGAAGGGTCCTGTCGTGTGGGGTGCAAAACCCGCGACGCTCGCGCTGGACATCGCCTCAAGCAATTCTGAAAGCGACGAAGTGGTCCGCATGATCATGGTGGATGACGCTTTCTATCTGCAGGGCAAGCGGGGCATGCCCGAAGGCAAGTTCGTCAAGTTCGATCTCACCGATCCGATGAACGGTGCAACTCGGCAAGGTGATTTCTTGCGAGATCAGTTGGCTCCGGTTGGGTTCGTCTCAGAACTGGCCGCAACGAAACCAGAAGTCACGTTCTTGGGCGATGGCGACGTGATCGACGGGATCGAGACCACACGGTGGCGCGTGCGTGTCAACGATGCCGAACTCACATCTCTTGCAAACGCGATTCGATCAGGGGCGAATATGGAGTTCACGATCTGGGTCGGCAAAGACAAACTTCTGCGCAAGATGACTACGAAAGTACAAGGCGGAACGTTGAAACAGTCGTGGCGCGAATGGGGCGAGCATTCAGCGCCGGGTGTGCCAGCCGGCAGCGAGGTGCTTGATACTGCGGGACTCGAGTCGGATCGCTGACGCGAACAATTGTCGCGCGCTGCTACCTGTGTGAGTATGACGCCGCGAGCTCAGTTCTACTGATAGGTTGAGCCGCATGAAGAAGTTTCTTGGGCTCCTAGCAGCCGTTGTGATGATGTTTGCCTTGTCGGCCTGTGGCGATTCAGCCACTACCGGAAGTGCCGCAAAAGACAAAGAAAAGGTCGAAGTCGGCGAAAAGGCCGAGGTCAAACTGACTGAAGACAACTTCTTTGATGTCCT
>SSHC01000030.1 GCA_008017265.1 Aeromicrobium sp. | reverse complement strand
TGCTTGAATCGTCGGAATCAGATTCGCTGTCGTCGCCATCTTCGTTCTTGCGGCGGCGACGTCCGCCACGGCTCCGACGCCGGCGTTTCGGTTCGCCATCCTCGCCCAATTCGTTGTCATCGGAATCAGCGTCGTCGCTCGCGTTCACTTGACCGTCTTGGTCCCGATCATCGTTCTTAACAGGTTCTGGCTTCGGCAAGGCCGGGGCTAGACCTTCGGGCGGGGCCTGGAACATCAGCCCCGACATGGCCTGCGGAGCAGCCGGCAAGGTCGCAACGGTTTCTTCGTCCGCAAGTGGATCGGCAAGAGGTGCACTGAAAAGGCCGGTCGTTGGCGGACCCGCGGGCCGACCGACTGCTTTGCGTCGTGTCGTGGTCACCGTCGTCACTACAGCAGGTGCTGGTGTTTCGGCCTGTTCTTCAGCAACGCCAGTCGGCTCTTCAACCGTTTCTGCGGTTGCGGTTTCGGTGGTTTCGTCAACGCCAGATGTCTGGTCTTCGTCGAGCATGTGCTCTCCTTTGGCTACACGGCTAGGCCGGTAGTACGGTCATCGGTCCCGAAGGTCCGTCAAGTCTGTCTTCGCCGCACCTTCGAGGTCTGTCACATGACAATTTCGTTCGACCCGCCGCGGTCGTCACTCGTCAGAGTGCGTCGCGGTCTAGGCGAAAAAACTGCCGACCACAAGAGTGTCGTCTGGTTGCGCTGACGGTTTGTCAGGGCGCGCAACCGTGTCCAGTATCGCACATGAGCGAAAGACACTGCCCGATTCGTCGTTACTCCACGTGCCGAGGTTCCGTCAGTGATGCGGATAGGCGGCCGGATCAGTCGTGAAAGCCGGATGCCCGTAGGTCGCCAAACGGCGCTCCACCATGCGGGTTGCGCGCCGGTCGATTGCTGGCTGAAGTGCCGAGATTTTGTTGAGCCTCACAGCCCCAATAAAACGACCAAGAATGAACGGTGCGGTGACACCGACGAGTGCCAAATCAACAACCCTGATGCGAACTCCCATGTTCAAGGCTGACTTTTTACTCCCGCCGTTAATTCCCAGAACGAAGATCTTGCTCCAGGCCTTTTCAACACGATCTGCCGCTCGTTCAAAAGGCGTACGACTCGGCCGAAGGTATGCGTTCATTGTCGAGTTCACCAATTCGCGACACGTGTCATCGAAATCGTCGCGAAGGTAGGCGGCCCGAGCATAAAACACGTCGACGATTCCGCGTGGTGTGGTCGGCAACAACTCAGCTGGGACGCCCAACAAGAAGTTGCGGTAGTGGGTGAACGCCATGATCGCTTTTTCGCGATCGTTGAACTCGGTACGGCCTTTTTTCAGAACGCCGACCGAGAGGATGTACATATTGATGAGGCCGGCCGGCATCTGGTCAATTTGAGGAATCGGCATCCCATAGACGGTCGTGTCCCACTTGTCGTAACGGACGAGCGCGTTGTATCGCACCACGGAATGCATGAGACGCACCATCGCCGAGGCTTGGAAACCGATGCCGTCTCGGTTCAGTGCGCCTGGTAGCGCCGTCACCGAAAAGTAGCTTGTTGTGTCATTAACGCGATAGGCCGCGCGCGTGCCCGACAGCGCCCCCGTGATCCCCATGGGCAGTGCCGAGTAACTGTTGAGGAAGGTCGCGATGAATGCGCCGCGGATGAGGAACGGCGACAAGTAGGCGGCACCGATTCGCGAATGTCGGGCGCCTTCCTCGACGAGTTCGAAGTCCACACCTGCTGGAGTCGCTTCCATCGCAGCGATGAAGGCGTGCAGCTCCGGTGGCGCATCTGGTACGGACTCGGTTCCGTCACGGCACGCCTTTTTCAGCATGTCCACGAGTCCGCGAACGCCATATTCGGGCAGGAGCGCCGCATACTCGTCCGCCACCAAATCCCCCAGCATGGTGGAAGTGCGCATGAGTTCGATCATCGACTCATCCGCTAGGTAGGGTTCGCGTTTCGTAACCCATTCGGGCAGGCCCGATTTGACGTCCAGATCGGTGGTGAAGCGATAGGGATTTTGGGTGAAATCGATGCGCTTGTAGAGGTCCGGTCGCCGTTCGTGCTGTTCAGCAACCTTCGCCGCAAGGTCGGGAAAGAAAACAGTCACAATCAAGACTCCTCTTCAAGAACCCGATACCTAATGCTAGTAGGTCTCTCCCTAGGCTTGATCAAGTTTCACACCTGATCGCACTGGGTGCGTGTCACTCAGTCCGGACTGCCTGAAGGGTCAGACCTTCGACTTGCGGTAGCCTGCCTTTTTCGCGGCACTTTCGCTAGAGAAACACGCTTCCGGCTTAGTTCTCGAATAGAAACGTTGGCCCTTTTTGTGGTAAATCATGCTGCTCTCATTGCCTTTAATGGGCGCCCAACTCGGACAATTCCATTCGGAAATCGGCACCGTTTGACCCGGCTTTTTACCTTGTTTGATGGTTAGTTTCTGGGTCTTAGAGGTCGCCTTGTAGGCAGAGTACTTGCGTTGATTGACCGTGCGAGTGAGGTCCTTCGTTGCCTTGATTCCAGTTGTGTAAACGTTCAGGACATCGAAATAACCGTCGACGACTGGCATTTGAGTGCCCACCGGGACCTCCAGTCCGTCGATCGACACAGAAAATGCGCCAACACCAGTCTCAAGGTAAGTTCCCGGGACAGTGAAACTTCCCAAGTCCACCAACGTGCTGCCATTGTCCATCTTGGCTATGCACGCCATAGAAAACGCGGATTCAGTGACCGAGACGTACCGGCATGTGTCAACAAAGGGGGTGCCCTGAGCAACCGCAACCTCGGGGTAAAGGTAATCGCCCGACTTGGCGACCGTTTCCTTGACTGACACGTTCGAGAAGGTGCGGTACTTGACATTTTGAGTGACTTTGTATTTGCCCGCCTTGAGGTTGACGCTCGTCACATTCTTCTTAACAGTCTTCTTGCCCTTCTTGACCGTTAACTGCGCCGAGTGGACTTGCACGTACGAAGCCGCCCCGTATGCAGGCTTGATTACAACAGTTTTTGCGTACGGCGCCGTCTTCGTTCCGATCTTTTTGATCGTGACGGGGGTGGCGCCTTGAACCGTGGGGGTGAAGGTGGCTAACAACCCGGCACACAGGGCACGGGCGACGGCAACGCGGCGAAAACTCTGAAGTGTCATGCCGGAGATGGTAGCAAGCACCGAATTTCGGGATCAATAGCAATTTGTGCCCAGTTTCCGCGATACCTAGCAGTACAAAGCGTCTGCTGCGCCACCTCGGCTCATAGTGTCAGTGCCGCCTGCAACCATGGTGCGCATGACTGACTCGACTGACTCGGATCAAAACACCACCTATGCCGCTGAAGACATGCTTGTTGCCTGGCTCGATGCGGTTGATCCTGAGCTAGGAACGGTAAACGTCACCCTCACCTCCTGCGGCTCCCCCAAGCACGTGACCTATTCGCCAGAGATTGAACCCAAGTTCGGTTCGCCTGCTGAGGTTACGCCTTTCGTCACAAAAGCCATGCGCCGGCTGGAAAAACAAGCGAAAAAGTACGGGTCAAACTATCGAGGCCGGGAAAGCAAAGCCGTCCGAGTCGTGTCCCACACAGGCTGGAAGAAGGCGACTTACAGCAACGGGATCATTCGCCTGCCGGGTCGAGAAAGCGGTGGGGCGTGGGCTTTGCGTGGACTTGTGGTGTTGCACGAACTTGCCCACCACCTCAATACGGGCGTCAATGGCACGATCATCGATTCACATGGCGAGGGCTTTCGCCACACGTTCGTCACACTTCTGGAGGATCTGGGCTGGACAGAAATGTCACGGATGTTGCGCGACGCTTACCGCGAAGTTGGCCTTGATCGTCCGCACACGATTGACAACGACATGATCGTCAAAGTCGGTAAACTCCTGCGCCATGCCGAAGGCGCATCAACTGAGGCCGAGCGCGAAGCCTTTTTCGCCAAGGCTCAAGAACTTGCGACCGCTCACTCGATTGAACTCGCAGTGGCGAGAGCAAATCACGAGAAGCGAGCGTCCACTCAGAAGCCCACGTTCGAGTCGGTGCAAGTAGGGCACCGAGGCCAACCTACGAATGTGCGTTTTGTGCAGTTGATTCTGGCGATTGCACGAGCAAACGATCTACGTTGCAGTATCCAGGCCGACAACACTGGCGTCACCCTGTATGGGTTTGCTGGCGACATCGAAGTCACCAAGACGCTCTATATGTCTCTCGCTGTACAAATGGTGGCCGACGCGGATGCTTACATTCGTTCGGGCGCTCACCGACCGACACACGGCCGCACCGCGCGAGCCGCATTCTATTCGGGTTGGACTACACGCATCGGGCAACGTTTGAAGAAAGCGCAGAATGCCACTCGCGCTTCTGCGATTGCCGAAGACGATTCCACGACGGCTGAGAGCACGTCCAAAGATGTGGCTCTACGCGCCAAGGAAGTTGAAGTGGACGACTACTACGGCTATATGAAGCGCCAACACGGGATTTCGGGTACCTGGCGAGGCGCCAGCCACGTAAGCGACCTCAAGTCAAACTTGCGAGGACGCGCAGCCGCCGATACTGCTCGTATCGGGAACGAGAAGGCACTCAAGCCTGCACGATCGCGGTAACGCGTGCGCTCCCACGCCGAACGCAATAAGAGTCAGCGAGTCAGCAACCGCTTCGCCACGAAGCGCTGACAGTATCTAGCCATTGCGCGAGTTGCGTGTTTGAGCCGGTGTGAAGGCAGGCGTTGCCGCCGAGCGGCAAGTACTTCAACGACGTGACATTTCGCAAGGGATTTGCCCACGAAGACACGTCACCTGCGAGTGAGTTGTTTGAAAGGTTAAGTTCGACGAGGCTAGTGAGGTTGCCAAGCGAGATTGGCAGTGTGGTTAGCCCATTGCCGCTCAGTCCTAACCGGGTCAGGCTCCCGAGATTCCCGAGTTCGCTTGGAACGCTCGTCAATTGATTGTTGCCAAGATTCAATTCAGTCAGGTTCATCAACCTGCCAATCGATGCAGGAACAGAACGAACGAAATTGTCGTCCGCATACAGTTTCTTTACCAAGGTCAAGTTACCGATGCTCGCGGGAAGCGTAGTGATCTGCCGGTTATTAACGTCGAGCACGGTCACCCGACCATCGGTGCAAGTGACGCCCAACCATGCACAGTGGTTTTCGCCCGTCCAGTCGTTGAACTTTCCTGAGTTTGCGTTCTTTAGATCGATGAGCGCCTGCCGTTCGCTTGCGATCGGGCCGTCGTACGAACTGGTCTTCACGCCAGTTGAAACAGGACCCACCCAGTAGCCGCCGACTTTGGTGAAAGCGCTGAACGTGTAGTGCGTGCCTGGCATCAACCCGGTGGCTGTGGCTTTGTTCTCCACGACGGCGACTGCGGAGCCTTGCGAAACGGTGGCTGGCGCGGTCGTACCGGGTAAGACTCGAATGATCACGTCCGGCTTCCCAGGTGGTCTGGCGAAGGTAACTGAGGCGCTCGTCTGACGCACTTCGGTGACGATCACGTTCGTGGTGACTGCCGCCAATTTGTAGGTCACCTTGATCTTTGCGGTTTTACCCTTCTTGACCTTGACCGATTTCTTGTTGGCGGTCGGAATATAGAAGGACTTGCCCGATTTGATCGGCGAAAGCCTGGGCTGCCACGATCCCGTTGCAACTTTTTTCGACACAGTTGTCGACGAGGCCGATCCATACTTTGGAAACACAATGCGTTTCGATGACTTAGCCATCGCAGTAGACACCGCGACGCCTCTTGGCGCAACGACCGTTACTTTGAGTTTTCCCGTTGGCGCGGCGTGCGCTGGCGCAACTCCTGCCAACAGCAAGAGCATTGAAAATATGGGAATGACAATAGTTCCCCGAGATATTACTGAACCCATCATTTTGTTATAGCACTAAAGAACTAGTTACACCCACGGTTTCGGGCCAATGCATAACACACTAAAGCCAGTCGTCAAACCGGATTACATGCCCTAGCAGCCATACCGCCAACCCGTGTCCATGTCGTCGAGCCACTGCTCCAGGTCGGCGTCTCCACCAACGTTCATACAACCATTTTGATACAAACCCATAGTCGTTATTCCGCTTGTCTTTAGACCGCGAATCCATGGGGAAATGTCACCATGCAGTTTGTTCTGATCCAAATATGAAATGTCAAGTGAAGAGAGGCTCCCCATCTCAGCCGACAAGCTGGTCACGTCATTGATCCACAGGTTCAAGTATTCCAATGAAGCAAGGTTGCCAATTTCAGGAGGCAACGTCGTGAGTTTGTTTTGCTGTAGCGAGAGATTCACAAGGCTCTCGAGACCGCCGATTTCTGGGGGAAGCGTAGCAAGCCCGTTGGCGTGCAGATCCAAACGCTGCAATTTCTTCAAATGCCCGATTTCGGCTGGCAAATCCCTCAACCCGGAGAACGAGAGATTGAGAGTCTCAAGTTTTGTCAGGTTTCCGATCTCGGCGGGGCAAAACCTCGACTCGGCTACCAAATAGTAACAACTCTTCAAGTTCAGTCAGGTTACCAATTTCCGGGGGAAGTTCCTTAAGCCAACCGTTGTAGAATAGGTGAAGCTTCTTGAGGTGCTTAAAGTCGCCAATTTCGGCAGGTAGATTATTGCCCCACCCATAATCCAAGCTCAGACTATTCACGAACCTGTCTTCGTTACACGTGACCGACGACTAGGCACAGTGATTCTCACTATTCCATTAATAGTCATCGATATACTCCGGATTGGCATCCTTTATTGCCTGGAGCGCCTGTCACTCAACCGCAACTTGCGGGTCCGCATTTTTCGTTACCACTGTTGCCGCGACCGGGCCCAACCAATATGGGCCGACTTTCGTGAAGACGCCAACGGTATAGGTCTTGTTTACTTTGAGGTCAGTAGAGATCGCGGCGTCTTGAACGATTCGCATTCCCTTGCCGTGGAGGATCGATGCCGGTGCCACTTCACCTTCCACGATCCGCGCAGCAACTTCGGACTTTACCGAAGGCCTCGTGAACGTAACCGTCGTACTGAATTTCCCGACCTGGGCGATCGAGAGGCTCGAAGCAACCGGTGCTTTCGTTTAGGTGACTTTGACCGATGCGGTCTTACCTTTCTTCACCTTCACCGATGACTTGTTGGCGGTCGGAACATAAAAGTCATCGCCCAACTTCACGGGAGAAAGCCCTGGCTTCCACGTACCCGAAGACACTTTTTTCACCATCGTCGCCGACGACAACGAACCAGGCTTGGTGAAAACCACGCGCTTCGATGACTTGATCATCGCGACAGAAACTGCGACCCCTTTCGGCGCGACAATCGAAACCTTGAGCTTCCCATGAGAAACAGCATGCGCAGGCGTTACGCCCAGCAACAAAACGAATACCGACAATACCGAGACGAGGAACGGCCCCGAAGCCTAAAAATGCTCACCGAGCAATTCTGCCAACAAACAGCCACTGCACACCCAAAGTAACTAGAAACACATCACCTGAATGGACAATTCTCTGGGATCTCGATACTGCCGCCTGAACTCCTACTTCCCGATAATGCCGTCCCCACCATCAACGCAAAGGGCGACTCCCGTGATGAAGGATGCCGCATCTGAACACAAGAAAACAGCCGGCTCTGCTTGCTCGCTTGGTTCAGCCATGCGCTTCATCGGAATCCGGTCGGCAACAGCTTGGAACGACTCTGGCGAAGATGCCTTCCAGCCCGCTAGCGCGGCGGTCAAGGTGGCACCCGGTCCGAGTGCGTTGACTCGAACACCTTTCGCAGCGGCTTCAGCCGCGGCAACTTTGGTCATGCCTACGACGGCCCACTTAGTCGCCGTATAAGCCGAAAGGCCCGGGTTGCCCGATTGCCCAGCCAGCGAAGCCGTGTTCAAAATCACGCCGTGCCCTTGCGCATACATTTGCTTCAATTCGTGCTTCATGAAGTACATCGTTCCGAACACGTTGACATTGAAAATCCACTGCCATTTCTCGCCGGTCTGTTCGGTGAAGTCCGAACTCGGAGCGCCTATCCCAGCGTTGTTGTGCGCGAAATCGAGCGACCCCCCACAACTCAACGACCTTTGCCACCATTGCCTCGGCCGCTTCTTCCTTTGAAGCGTCGGCGACCATGTATTCAGCCGTACCGCCAGCAGCCCGAATCAACTCAACAGTCTCAGCAGCGTCGGCTTCACGGATATCGCTGACGAGGACGTTGGCTCCTTCATGCGCAAAGGCAAGTGCTGCGGCGCGACCAATTCCGGCCCCGCTCGCTGAACGAATGGGCATTGATCTCGCGTAGCACCTTTAACAATCAAGCAAGTGGGTCAGCGATAGTTCCTGAGGCCTCATTGAGAATGCCTTGTTCGATACGGGTCGAAACTGGAGTGTCACCTAGGATGAGTCCGCACGTTTCGCGAAGCCCGGTGAGGACGTCATCGGGGCGGATCGACGGCGTCTCGTGCCTCAAGACAATATCGAGATTCGCCCCCTCGCCATCGGCCGAAACCGATGCAGAAATTACAGCCGCTCGGGCGTTCAATGTGCGCAATCCCTTTTTCATCATGCGTTCCACGAGCACTTCTTCCTGCCCAAGAAACCCTTCAAGAGCAGCTGCCACGTTTGCGCCATCAACTCCGGGCAAGGAAATCCTCCATAGCGATGCGGTCAGCAAGTCCGCCAAAGCGCCCGAAGGCGCTTCCACCACACGCAACACGTCGAGACCGGGCGGGAGCGAATCGTCGAGTTTGCGATGCACATCAACGGGATCGAGCACCTGCGTCAGGCCGATCTCAAGGTATTCGGCCTCGCTAGCCGCACCCGTAGGTGAAGCGCCCGCGTACGAGATTTTTGGGTGCGGGTTGAAACCCGAAGAGAACGCGATCGGCAAGCCTGAGCGTCGTACGGCCCGTTCGAACGCACGACCAAAGTCGCGATGACTCGTAAAGCGCAAGCGTCCTCGCTTCGCATATCGAATGCGCAACTTCTGCACGATCGGCAACTGCGGATTGGGCGCCTCCGGATTGGGAGTGCCTTTCAGCGTGGTGGAACCGTCAGCACTCATGGCGCAACCTCTCGGGACTGGGCGAATCGGGACTGGGCTAATTGGGACTGGGCGAACGCACGGAAGGCAGCCGAGCGTTCCTCATAGCTGGCAAACTCATCGAAACTGGGGGCGCCTGGCGACAACACGATGACTGGGGAATCTGTTTTCTCGCTCGCGTAGGCCAACGCGGCAGCAAAGTTCGAGCACACTTCAACGGCTGCGCCTGTGGGTCCCAACTCTCCAGCGAGTCGCGCACCTGCCGGACCTACCGCGGCGACTCGTACCTGCGCCGAATCGGGCCGAACTTTCAGGTAGTCAATGAGCGGAGTCCACGGGACGTGGCGGTCTTCGCCGCCGGCGATCAAGGTCACGGGCTGACCAGCGAAGGTTTCGAGAGCGGCGACCACCGCTTCGGGGGCGGTTGCGAGGCTGTCGTCAACCCACGTGCGCCCATCTGCCGTGGGAATGGTTTCGAGTCGGTGCGCAAGCGGCACGAACGAAGCAACCGCATCGAAGGCAAGCGCGCGTTGTTCGCTAGACAGCGACACAAATGATGCGACCGCCGCGAGCGCGAGCGCCACATTGTGCAGATTGTGCTGTCCGCGCAAGGGAATCTGGTTGGCCTCGAGCAGACTGGTCCCCCACAGAATGCCCTCGGGAGTGACGGTGATGTTCAGATCTGCCGGATCACTGAATCTGGTAGATCCGGTGATCACCTGTTCGATGCGACTCGCCAATGCTGGGTCATCGCTCGGAGTGATAACCGCAACCGGGTTGTGGGCCACCAGGTTGAGTTTGTCTCTGGAGTACTGCTCGAAACTCCCGTGCCACGTGAGGTGTTCGGGATACAGGCACGTGACCACCGCGATGCGCGGGGATATCGTCAGATCGGCCGCTTGATAGCTGGATACTTCCACCACGGCCACGCGATCGTCGCCGCCCGCGTATTCCGTGACGGGAACGCCAAGGTTCCCCACCACCACGGCCGGCACACCCACCGCGTCGAGGACGTGTGCGATGAGCGAGGCCGTGGTGCTTTTGCCTTTTGTGCCCGTGACGCCGATGACGCGCGAGTGGTGTTCGTTCAACCACAAGTCCATCAGCGAGGTGATGGCGATTCCGGCGGCTTTGAGGGCGCGAAATTCCGGGAGCGTGTGCGGGATTCCGGGCGAGATGACGATTGCATCTGATGCGGCTAAGGCTGCGCTTGCGTCCTCGCCGATGATCACGTTCGGCTCATCGGCGGGCACCTCGCGAGTGCCAGTCACCGCGATGCGTGCCGCGATCCCCCGGCGAGCCAACTCTTGAAAGGCCGCTTTGCCTTCACGGCCCGCGCCCCATACCGTGACAACTTTGCCGTTAAGGTCTTCAAACTTCACGGACGGCCGCCTCGATTCGCGGCCACAGGTTGTGTTCCTCTTCGTCGAACGCAAACACCGCTGCTTGATCCAAGTCAGACACCTCGATCGCTGCGATTTGTGGGTGCGCCAGGAACGCATGCGAACGCCATTCGGGATGCTCACGCAATAACGCGATCGCTACCTTCACTTCGCTGGGTTCGCCCACGCACTCGAACGGTTTCAACAAACCATCGAGTGCCAGCAGTTCTAGGAACCCTTCAAACTGGCTCTCATCAGCCAACAAGTCACGGCCGTTGAAGATCCGCAATAGTTCTTCGCGCGATAAGAACGGTGCCAAACTCACGAACACGAAACGGCATTTAGGACAGTCACCGCACCACGAGGTGCGATCTGCTTCGGCGAGTTTGAAGGCACGATTGCAACTCGTGAAAACCGGGTGATAGTCGGTCAGCATCGCGAACCGGCGCGAGATTCGCAGCTCAGAAAGCGGGCGCAGCAGTGAAAAATACTGCGGCGATTCGGCTGGCAGGCTCGCCCGAAGCAGCCGCTCGAACTCGATCCCCTTGGACCACTGGTGGTTCACATTGCGCCCTGCCCAAGCCACGTTGCCAAACGAGGAACTCGCTTCGTTACTGAACACGACGGCGTCGAAGCCCAGCGCCTGCGCCGACAGGATCGCGATCAATGAGTTCACGGCCGTGACGGGAACGTGGCCGTTCGGGGCACCTTGTTTGTTGAGTTCAAAGAGCGTCGGATCGAGTGCGCGTTTCGCGGACTCAAGTGGCACGCCTGCCACCTCAGCAGTGGCTTCGATCGGCTGATAACTGTTCACCGAGAATAAGCCAATCTCGTAGCTTTCAGCTTTGAGCGTTTCGATCGACACGATGGAGTCTTTGCCGCCACCCACCGCCACCAAGAGGCGACTCGGTTCAAGCACCTCGGGGGCGGTGCCGGTGGTGTCTGGTCGGTCGGGTGCTTCGATGGGGGTGTCAAAGACTTCGGGCAGATTGTTTACGTAGGCGAATTCGCCGAGGCCGTTGATCAACACTTCGGTCACGAAATGGCGTTCTTGATGCGTCAGGCCGCTCGGAACGGTGATCCGCGCGGGGGCAAACGCTTTGAAATAGCTGAGAGCAGCAGCGAGATGCAGCAGCCGCGCGATCGGCTCAACAACGTCTGGATCTGCGGCGGCCACCGAAGCCGGCAGAGTGATGGTTTCGGTGAAAGCGTGGTCGCGTCCGTCCGTGCCGGTAGCGCGGTACCGCAAGGCAATCTGCGCCCCGTCAACCTCGAAGCCCGAGCACTCGAACTCGGCAAGACCTGTGACGTCGCGGGCTACAGAATCGACCATGCGTTCAGTGTAGTTGTCCACGAACCGCTCAGACGACTGTTAGCGGCAGGAGGGACTGCCCGGTGGGGCCGATTTGGATGTTGAGGTCCATCTGGGGGCAGACTCCGCAATCGAAGCACGGCGTCCAGCGGCAGTCTTCGACTTCGATCGCGCCATCGGGGTTGATGGCGTCTTCCCAGTCTTCCCACAACCACTCTTTGTCGAGGCCCGAATCCATGTGATCCCACGGAAGCACTTCGTCATAGTCGCGTTCACGGACCGTGTACCAATCGAGGCTGACGCCTTGCGGTTCGAGAACTTCGGTAGCTTTTTCGGCCCAACGGTCGTAACTGAAGTGCTCACTCCAGCCATCGAAGCGCCCACCATCGCGCCAGACGGCTTCGATCACGCCACCCACGCGGCGGTCGCCGCGAGACAAAAGTCCTTCCACGATTCCGGGCTTTCCGTCGTGATAGCGGAAGCCGATCGCGCGACCAAAACGCTTGTCGCTTTGCACCGAGGCCCGCAATTTGCGCAAACGGTCATCAGTGGTTTCGTGATCGAGTTGTGATGCCCACTGGAACGGGGTGTGAGCTTTCGGGACGAACCCACCGATCGAGACCGTGCATCGGATGTCTTTACGGCCCGACACTTCGCGACCCGTTTCAATGACCTTCTTGGCGAGTTCACCGATCTGCATGATGTCTTCGTCAGTTTCGGTCGGCAAGCCACACATGAAGTACAGCTTCACTTGGCGCCAGCCGTGCGAATAAGCTGCGGCCACCGTGCGAATCAGGTCCTCTTCGCTGACCATCTTGTTGATGACTTTGCGCATCCGTTCGCTGCCACCTTCGGGCGCGAAGGTGAGGCCGGACCGTCGGCCGTTGCGGCTGAACTCGTTGGCGAGCGAAATGTTGAACGCATCGACGCGCGTACTCGGCAACGAAAGCGAGGTGTTGGTGCCTTCGTACCGGTCGCCGAGTTGCTTGGCGATCTGACCGATTTCAGAATGGTCGGCGCTCGACAGGCTCAACAGGCCCACTTCGTCGAATCCGGATTCTTCGAGACCGGTGTTGATCATCTGGCCAATGGTTTGGATTGAGCGTTCCCGCACCGGGCGCGTGATCATGCCAGCTTGGCAAAAGCGGCAGCCACGGGTGCAGCCACGGAAAATCTCGACACTGAACCGTTCGTGCACGGTTTCGGCGAGCGGCACAAGTGGCTTTTTGGGGTACGGCCACGAGTCGAGGTCCATCACGGTGTGTTTCGAAACGCGGTGCGGGACGCCAGGACGGTTCGGTTCGATGGCTTTGATCTGGCCATTGTCGAGGTAGGTGACGTCATAGAACTGCGGCACGTAGACCCCACCGGATGCAGCGAGGCGAGCGAGCACTTCTTGGCGCCCACCGGGGCGGCCTTCGGCTTTCCATTCGCGCACGACTTCGCTGATCGCGAGAATGATTTCTTCACCGTCGCCCATGACTGCTGCGTCCACAAAATCGGCGATAGTTTCCGGGTTGAAGGCGCTGTGGCCGCCCGCGATCACGATCGGGTGCGACTCATCACGGTCAACTGCGTGTAACGGGATTCCGGCGAGGTCGAGCGCAGTGAGGAGATTGGTGTAGCCGAGTTCTGTGGAGAAACTCAAGCCCATCAGGTCAAAGGCACCAAGTGGTCGGTGCGCGTCAACGGTGAATTGGGGAATGTTGTGCTCGCGCATGACTTTTTCCATGTCGGCGAGAACTGCATACGTGCGTTCGGCGAGGATCCAGTCGCGTTCGTTGAGGACTTCGTAAAGGATCTGGACGCCTTGGTTGGGTTGGCCCACTTCGTAGGCGTCTGGGTACATGAGTGCCCAGCGCACCTCAACGTCGTCCCATTCTTTGATGACGGAGTTCAGTTCGCCGCCGATGTATTGGATGGGTTTGCCGACGTTCGGCAGGTGCGGTTCGAGTTGCGAATAAACAGATTCCACGCGACAAGCCTACGCGGGACTACCGAGTTTCGTGAGTTAGAGGGAGGGGAACCAGAGGGCGATCTCGCGCGCGGACGACTCCTCAGAATCAGAAGCATGCACGAGGTTTTCACGGTTCGACAGCGAGAAGTCACCGCGAATCGTGCCCGGCGCAGCTGCACGCCCATCGGTAGCACCGTTCAAACCACGCACCACCGAGATCGCTTCGTCGCCTTCAAGCACCAAAGCCACGAGCGGGCCCGAAACCGCGAACTCACGCAGGGGCGGATACCACGGTTGCTCAACATGGTCGGCGTAATGCGCATCAGCCATTGCGCCATCGATCGAGCGCAGTTCCATCGCCACGAGCGAAAGGCCCTTTACTTCGAACCGAGCTAGGACGGTTCCAACGAGGCCCCGCTTAACAGCGTCGGGCTTAATCAGGACAAGAGTGCGTTGCGACATAGGACAAAACTAGCCGCCCGCGAGGATTAACGCAGACTCAGGCCTCGCCTTGAGATTCCTCAGCCTCAGCCGCCTCAGCCGCCCAGCGCGCCTTGTCGGCCTCGATCTTGCGACCAAGGAAAAACGCGCCCAACCATAAGGCGGCAAACATCGCCCCGATAAAGAACATGACAGGCAACAGAAAACCCAAGGCGATCGAGGCCACTTGAATCGCGTGGCCCAACCAGTACCCCCACGCAGCACGTAGCGAAGCCGTCGCCACGAGACACGCAAACGCGAGACCTAGGCACAGGCTCAGAGCCACCGCCGGCTTCACATCTTGCACGGCGATGAGCACCGGTGCCGCCAACCCGAGGACGATCGCTTGCATCGTCAGCATGGCTGAGCACATGCTTCTCATGATTCAACCCTCAAGAGCGTCCGCGCTTCACCAGCAGTGATGACTGAACCGGTGATGATGACTCCGCCAGATCCGATCGCGTTCTCGAATCCTTCGCCACCCGCGTCGGCCAGAATGATGGCTTGTTCGAGCGCATCGTCGAGTCGATCGGCACGCGTCACACGTTCGGCACCAAAAATATCGCCGGCCATGTCCGTCAAGTCAGCAGCCGACATTGAGCGTTCGGTGCTGTTCTCGGTGCAGATGATGTGGGCAAGGACTGGTTCGAGAATCCGGAGCATTTCTTCGGCTTCTTTATCGGCCATAACACCGACAACACCAATCAGCGGACTGAACGTGAACTCGCTTGTAATCGAATCAACCATCGCTTGCACGCCGTGCGGGTTGTGTGCCGCGTCCACGATGATGGTGGGGCTGCGACGAACCACTTCGAGCCGTCCCGGCGAAGTCACTGCGCCGAACCCTTCGCGCACTGCATCGATCGAAAGTTCTCGACCGCCCGTCAGCGACTCGACTGCTGCCAACGCGATCGCCGCATTGTTCGCCTGAAACTCGCCGTGCAACGGAAGCAAGATGTCTTCGTAGCGACCGCTCAAACCTTGCAATGTGAACTGTTGGCCACCAACGGCCGCTACCCGCGACTCGAACGCGAAGTCACGGCCCTGCACCACGAACGGAGCGCCCACTTCAGCCGCGTGACGCACGAGAACTTCAAGCACCGCATCGTCTTGGTAACCCAGAACAGCAGTAGACCCGGGCTTGATGATGCCGGACTTTTCGTGCGCGATATCCACGGGGTTGGTGCCCAGATAGGCCGCATGGTCAACCCCGATCGGCGTGACGACAGCGACGTCCGCGTTGGCCACGTTGGTGGCGTCCCACGTGCCGCCCATCCCAACTTCCACGATGCCCACATCAACAGGTGTGTCCGCGAATGCGGCGTAACCCATCGCAACCATCATTTCGAAAAACGACAACGGATGCTCTTGGCTTTGATCAACCAAGTCGGCATAGATCGCGACGTCCGCGTAAGCGTCAATGAACGCTTCGTCGCTCAACGGCTCGCCATCAATGCAGATGCGCTCGTTGATGCGTTGGAGGTGCGGGCTCGTGAATCGACCCGTGCGCAAGCCGAGCGCTTGAAGAAGCGAATCGATCATTCGACTTGTCGACGTTTTGCCGTTCGTACCCGTCAATTGGATTACGCGGTAGGCGTGCTGCGGGTCGCCCATCAGATCGCACAGGGCAGCGATGCGATCAAGTGACGGTTCTAGTCGGGTCTCGGGCCAGCGCGCCAGCAGCGCCAACTCAACTTCGGGATATGTGGGCCTCATCCGTTCCAGTATCCCAGTGCGAGGAACCGCCTGCAGGTTTGGTGTCTGTTCACTATTTTGGCCGCCGTACCCTGTCCGGCCGGTTTGACTTGGGCACCGGACGCCTAGACTTGTCTACCGTGACTAGCAGCCAGAATCGCGTTCCCGAAAAGCCCGTCCTCGAAGGACTCGAAGCCGCATGGTCGGCACGATGGGAAGAGCAAGGAACCTACCTGTTCGATCGCTCCAAAACTCGGGAGCAGATCTACTCGATCGACACCCCTCCCCCAACGGTGTCGGGCTCCCTGCATGTGGGTCACGTTTTCAGTTACACGCACACCGATTTGATCGCCCGGTACCAGCGCATGAGGGGTAAAGAAGTGTTCTACCCGATGGGTTGGGACGACAACGGCCTGCCTACAGAACGCCGCGTGCAGAACTATTTCGGCGTGCGCTGCGATCCCTCGCTTCCGTACGACCCTGACTTCACGCCGCCGGAGAAGCCGGACGCGAAGAAGCAGATTCCCATCAGCCGCCGCAACTTCATTGCGCTGTGCAACGAACTGGTTCAGCAAGACGAACAGGTCTTTGAGGACTTGTGGCGCACGCTCGGGCTCTCGGTGGATTGGACCCAGACGTACACCACGATTGGCGCCAACGCCCAAACGGTGAGCCAGCGCGCGTTCTTGCGCAACCTGGCGCGTGGTGAGGCGTACAGCCAAGACGCACCAACCCTGTGGGACGTCACGTTCCAGACTGCGGTGGCCCAGGCTGAACTCGAAGCGCGCGACTACCCTGGCGCGTATCACCGCGTCGCGTACCAGCACGAGTCCGGCCCGATCTATATCGAGACCACTCGCCCCGAACTCACCGCTGCTGCCGTCGCACTCATCGCCCACCCCGATGACGAGCGCTACCAGCACTTGTTTGGCCAGACCGTGACTTCCCCTGTGTTCGGGGTGGAAGTACCCGTGATTGCCCATACCTTGGCCGACCCAGAAAAGGGATCCGGCATCGTGCACTGTTGTACGTTCGGCGACTTGACGGACGTTCAGTGGTGGCGCGAGTTCCAGTTGCCGAACCGCACTGTTATTGGACGCGACGGACGTATCCTGCGCGAGACACCTGAGTGGATTGCGGGCGGACCGGGCGAGGCCGTGTATGCCGAACTCGCTGGAAAGACCACCTTCAGCGCCCGCGAAATCATGGTGCAGGCACTGCGCGATTCGGGAACGCTCGATGGCGAACCCGAAGCCACTCAACGTATGGCGAACTTCTACGAGAAGGGCGACAAGCCACTCGAGATCGTGTCCACGCGCCAGTGGTACATCCGCAATGGCGGCCGCGACACGGATCTGCGCGAACGCCTGATCGAGATGGGCAACGACATCGGGTGGGTCCCCGAATACATGCAGTCGCGCTTCACCAACTGGATCAGTGGCCTCAACGGCGATTGGCTCGTGAGCCGCCAGCGATTCTTTGGCATTCCGTTCCCCGTTTGGTATCAACTCGATGCCGACGGCGAGCCCGATTACAACAATCCGATCGTTGCGAGCGAAGCCGACTTGCCAGTCGATCCGGCATCGCAGGCACCCGCCGGGTTTAGCGAAGATCAACGTGGCGTGCCGGGAGGCTTCATGGCCGACCCTGACGTGCTCGACACGTGGGCGACGAGTTCGCTGACCCCTCAGATCGTGTGTGGCTGGGAGTCTGATCACGATTTGTTCGCCAAGACGTTCCCGATGGATCTGCGTCCGCAAGGTCACGACATCATTCGCACTTGGCTGTTTTCAACTGTGGTGCGGTCAAACCAAGAGTTCGGTGTTGTGCCGTGGAGCCACGCTGCACTTTCGGGCTTCGTAGTTGACCCCGACCGCAAGAAGATGAGCAAGTCGAAGGGCAACGTGGTTGTGCCCGACGAGATCATCAACAAGTACGGTGCCGATGCTGTGCGTTGGCGTGCCGCAGGTGCCCGCCCCGGTGCTGACTCCCCGTTCGATGAAGCACAGATGAAGGTTGGTCGCCGTTTGGCCATGAAGGTGCTGAACGCGAGCAAGTTCGTGTTGGCCAATCCCGAAGCGTACGGATTGGGAGCAGACGCGAGTTCGCTCGATGCAACTCTCGTAACGGAGCCGATTGACCGTGCGCTTTTGACTGGGCTGGCTCGAGTCGTTGAACAGGCGACGGCCCACTTTGAGTCGTACGACTACGCCACGGCGCTTGACGTGACAGAAAAGTTCTTCTGGAGTTTCTGTGACGACTACCTCGAACTCGTGAAGGAACGCGCCAAGAACGGTGACGCTTCAGCGAAAGCGACGTTCGTGCTGGCGTTGTCCGTTCAATTGCGCTTGCTGGCGCCGTTCTTGCCATACGTCACCGAAGAAGTGTGGTCGTGGTGGCAAGCAGGTTCAGTTCACACTTCCGCGTGGCCCGTTGTCAGCGAATTAGCGATCACGGATCAGGACCCGGCGCTCTTGGCGCTCGCTGCCGATGCGCTCTCGGCTATCCGTGGCACGAAGTCCGCCGCAAAGCTCAGCCAACGCACAGAAGTTTCGAGCATCGTCATCACTGGCACGCAAGAGTTACTCGATTCGATCGCGTTGACTTTGACGGACGTTCGAGCGGCTGGCAGCGTCGTTGGCGACATCACAACCGTTGTGAATGCTGATGCGAATGAGCTTGAATTCGACGTAACTCTCGTTGTGGAGTGAAATAGAAGTATGTGGCACGCGTTGATCATCGGCGAATCGCTGATCGATGTGATCGAGGGTTCCGAGCATTGCGGCGGCAGCCCAATGAACACAGCGATCGCGCTTGCGCGTTTGGGTAGGCCAACGCGTTTCGTCACGTGTTTTGGTGACGACGACCGTGGACACGTCATTCGTGAACAATTGCGTGCCGAGAATGTTCATCTTGCCAACGATCCGCTCACCGCTTGTAATACGTCTACAGCGATTGCAAAGCTCGCTCCCGACGGTTCGGCTACCTACGACATCGACTTGCGGTGGGAACCACACCAGATTGATTCACGGGCGCTCGCCGATACCGCTGTCTTGCATTTTGGCTCGATTGCCGCTCTCGTTGCGCCAGGTTGCGATTTGGTGGAGAAAACCGCCTTGGCTTTGCAGGGGAAGGCGTTTATTAGTTACGACCTGAACTTGCGTCCGTCGGTGACGGGCACTGGCGTTGACGTCGTCAACCGGGTGACGCGTCTCGCCGGATTGAGCACACTCGTCAAAGCGTCCGATCAGGACCTCAAGGCACTGTTCCCCAACCGTTCGGTTGAAGAATCCGCTCACTATTTGCTGAACCTTGGGCCGAAGGCGGTCATCGTGACACGCGGTTCGACTGGTTCGACCTGGTACGGAAAGCTCTTTACGGTTCCAATCGCTGCGACGCCCGTTGATGTGGTTGATTCGATTGCTGCAGGCGATACGTTTTCTGCGGCTTTGATCGATGCCTTGTGGGATACGGGCGTGTTCAAGGATCCGCGGCCGTTGACACTTGCAGAAATCGAAGCCGCGTTGCGCCACGCAACGAAGGCAGCAGACGTGACAGTAACGCGCGAGGGCGCCGACCCTCCGCACAAGAGCGAACTTTCGGTCTGACGCCATTTTGTACTGGCGCCATTTTGTACTGACAGATCAGTATGAAATGTCACATTATTTTCACGGAATGCACCGTGGATTATGACCCCATGACAGATTAGGCTTACCTCAGTAGTTTGGTTTTTCTGAGGAGTGAGCGTGGCGAGAGAACGCCATCAACAAGAATCCGTCATTTCACCTCAAGGCCGCCGTGATACGAAAATCGTGGGCGGCTTCCGGCTGGCCTCGGCACTTTGTTTCGCACTCGCCGTCATTTCGATCGGCAACCTCTTCGACAGCGCCGGCCAAACCACGCTGGTGAGGGCGATCGTGTTCGGAATCCTCGCTGGAGCCTTCGCCTTCGGTGAAATCACGTGGGGCGGGCGGGCCGCTCGTCGCGAAGAACAACGCTTGCGTCGCTCGCTGATCACGCAACAACACGCACTTGCCACGGCATCTCACGGCCCGAACGACGGCATGGAGCCTGCCCGCCTTGTTGCGCTCATGACCGATAACACCGAACGCGTTACCGAATTTCGACAGGTGTATCTCGGCGCCACGCTCGCCGCAATCGCTGTTCCGTTCGTGATCTTGACCTACATCGGCATCGTGATCGACCCGGTCGTGGGCTTTCTCGTCATGGTGCTCGTTCCCCTCATCCCGGTGGGAATCCGCGGGTTCATGATGCTGTTTCGCAAGGCCTCGGCCGAGTCGCGCGCAAAACGCGGTCAACTTTCCAACTTGTACCTTGACGCGATCCGAAACCTGAACACGATCCGACTCCTCGGCGCTGGCCAACGAATTGAAGACGAACTGAGCAGACAAGGCGAAGCTAACCGCGGCGCCATTATGAAACTGCTCGCGGGTAACCAGATAGTCATCATCATCATGGACAGCTTGTTTTCGCTCGTCCTGATTTGTTTGACTGCCGGACTCACCGTGTGGCGTTCGGATCACATTTCGCTCGGCCAAGCACTCACCATCATGCTCCTAACTGTCCTGTTACTCGAACCGCTGCAACAGGTTGCCGGCTTCTTCTACATCGGCATGGGCGGAATCGCGTCGCAAAAGGCGATCAAGTCCTACCTTGGCGCTACGCCCACCACCACCGATCTGAAGACGGCCGCCGCTGTTTCGACCGGTGACCCGAATCTCGCGATCGAGTTCGCCGACGTCTCGTTCGATCACGGCCGCGGCGAGGTGCTTCGTCACCTTGACCTCGCGGTGCCCTACGGTTCGCGCGTCGCGATCGTCGGCCCTAGCGGTGCCGGTAAGTCGACGCTCATGGGCATCATTCAAGGCACACTCCCCCCACAAGGTGGCCACGTGTGGGTGGCCGGCCAACCGTTAACAGCGGACGCTCTTTCGGCGACGCGCACCTTGAGCGCGAGCGTTGCTCAGTCAACCTGGATGTTCACCGGAACAATCGCCGACAATCTACGCATTGCGAACACCACAGCAACTGATGCGCAGATGTGGGAGGCGCTCGAACAAGCCCACGTTGCCGACGAGATACGCCGGATGCCCCACGGTTTGGACACCCATCTTGGTGAAGGTGCGGCACTGATATCCGGCGGTCAAGCCCAGCGGATCTCGCTGGCACGCGCGCTGCTATCCGGCCGTCGAATAATTCTCCTCGACGAACCAACAAGCCATGTTGATATCGAGTCAGAAGCTCGCATCATTGACGCCATCGCCCAGCTCCCTCGCGACCTCACGATCGTCATGATCACCCACCGCGCTTCCTTACTGCGCCTCGCAGACGAAACCTACGAACTAAACGCTGGATCCCTTCAGCAGACACAGAAGGCATCATGACTTCCTCCCCAACCCTGCGCGAACTCGTCAGCTGGCTCTTGTCGATTACCAAGCCTGTTCATGCGCCGCTCTTGTTTTCACTCGCGTGCCGAATCTTCAACTTGTTGCTCGATTTGGCCCTGTTCGGTCTTGCGGCCGGTGGCGTCGTACACCTACTGACCGGCGGAGATATCTTCGGCGTTCTGTTGACAGCGATCGTCGTCATTGCCTTGTTGAAGGCGAGTTTCTACTACCTTGAACAGTTCTCGGGCCACTATGTGGCGTTCAAGGCTCTTGAACTTTTGCGCACCTACGTGTTCGCGAAGATTTGGCCAAAGGCTCCCGCATTCGTGACGCATTCTCGCTCGGGTGACGTGCTCACGAGCCTGACGCGCGATGTTGACCGAATCGAAGTCGTCTATGCACATACGTTTGCGCCCGTGGTTTCTGCCTACGTTGTTGGCGCCATCGCTATGGTCACGGCCGGAACGTGGTTTGGCTGGGACCTGGTGTGGATCGTTGGCGTGTGTTTGGCCGTGGCTTTGTTCATCGTGCCGTTCGTCGGGACGCGTTACTCACTCACCGCGACCCAAGAAACCTTGGCTGCACGACGCGATCTCGCCCATCACATCACCGATTCGGTGTTCGGCGTCAACGAAGTTATCGGATATGGACGCGAGAGCGAACGAATCGAAAGCATGGACGCACTCGGTTCGACTGTTTCGAGGTTGGCACGTCGGCCACGGGATTTGGCAGCGTTTCGCCGCGCCGCGAAACTCACGCTATCGCTCATGTCCGCGGCATCGGTGGTGTGGCTCGGACTGAACTCGACCACGTCGCTCGCCATCAT
Source organism: Aeromicrobium sp. (assembly GCA_008017265.1). Taxonomy (GTDB): domain Bacteria; phylum Actinomycetota; class Actinomycetes; order Propionibacteriales; family Nocardioidaceae; genus Aeromicrobium. The sequence goes on along the minus strand of SSHC01000030.1, from coordinate 6,176 downwards.
TGCCGGTCTCACAGCAGCCTCAATTCGTCTATTTGAAGGCCCCCGCGGAATTGAAGATTCAGTGGGCTACTTGGACCACTCGCTTGCTGCCGCGCGCCGCCTCTGGCATATGAGCAATGCGCCGGCGAGGGTTGAGGACGGCCCAGCGGAACTAACTTTGGCAACCGCGCCAACCATCGAATTCACCGACGTTAGTTACGCGTATCAAGCGGCTGACGGGACATCACTTCCAGACACCATCAGCGGTGTCGACTTGAGCATCAAAGCCGGCGGACATGCGATCATCGTTGGCCGTTCTGGTTCCGGCAAGTCGACGCTCGTCCAACTGCTGCAACGCTATGACGATCCACGTGAAGGAACCGTTCGAATCAACGGTGTGGACGTCAGTGAGTTCACGCTCGATTCTCTCCGCAGGTCGGTTGTCGCCGTTTCACAAAAGAGCAATCTGCTCGCCACCACGATCGCCGAGAACTTGCGGCTAGGCGCCCCCGACGCAAACGACGAGGAGATGTGGGAATCGCTCGCTGTTGCTGGTTTGGCTGAGGAAGTTCGCACGATGCCCGATGGGCTCGCAACGCACACGGGGCAAAATGGCTCAGCGTTGTCGGGCGGGCAAGTGCAACGCTTGTGCCTTGCACGCGCTCTGCTCATGCGCCCGCGGGTACTGATCTTGGACGAGTTCACGGCCAACCTCAACGCCGAGCTCGAGAACGAAATTCGTGCCGCTCTCACCGCGTGGGACGCGGACGTGACCATCATCGAAATCACCCACCGCCTCAGAGCGACAACTCAGGCGGACATCATTGCGGTCATGGACCGAGGCCGTATTGTGCTGGCGGGAGACCCCGCGAAGGTTACGGTCGATGCGATTGAAGAACTATTTAGTGTTCGCGCTTGATCCGTCCGTGGAAATGTCTCGCGTTTGAAAATCAATACCCGCATTTTGAAGTCGGGTAATGAGAGCGACCCCCATCGCTTCTGCCGTGGTGAGTTGGCCGGCGGTGCTGGGGAGTTGATCGAACGCCAAGCACATCGCCGATTCAGCGAGCATTTTGGACGTTTCGGTATATCCCGGATCGCCGCCAGTGACGGTCGTCAACAGGCGCTTGTCTCCCGACTCGGCGATGAGCGACAACTCAAACCAGGACTGTGCGCGTTGTTCCTCGCTCGGTCCTTCACCAGGCGAACGCATCTTGCCCAAAAGCGCACGCACTGGTGCCAATTGTGAGCCAGCTGCGATTCCCGCCAATGCCGGAACAGCCGCTACCAACATCCGCCTGGTGTAGAAATGCGCATAGTGCTCGTAGTGGAAATCTGGGCCGTAACAGTCGAGTGCCCGTGCTGAACGCAACACGATTTGCGGATCGATCGTCGGAAGCGGCGCACCCCAGCCGGGCAGCGGACTCGGCGCTGCGCCTAACTTGCCGCCACCAGAAATCTTCCGGTTGGCCGGACGCTTCTCTAAGGACTTGCGCTTCTTGGCCGAACGTTGCGCGCCACCGAGACTATTCATCTGGTTGAGCGCAGACCCGTACGTACCGCCTGAGAAAGACGCCTTGGCTCGAATATACCCGGCAATCGAGATGGGTTGGTCGCTCGGCAATTGCCGCACCGTGAACAACGCACCCAAGTCGTAAGGGATCGAATCGAAACCGCAAGCGTGGACGATGCGAGCACCGTTCGCGACGGCGGTCTCGTGATATTTGAGCCACATTTCGTCAACGAACTGAGGCTCGCCGGTGAGGTCGACGTAGTCGATGCCTGCATCAACCGCGGCTTTGACCACTGGTTCGCCGTAATGCAGATACGGGCCAACTGCGCTCATCAGAACGCGCGTGTTTTCGGCCATCGCCCGAATCGAAGGCGCCCGCGAAATGTCCGCCAATACGATCGATGGGACGTTTCCGCCTGCAGTTGTGAGCCGCTCCACCAACTCTTCGAGTTTCGTGGCATTTCGGCCAGCCACCGCCCACTGGGCAGTGCTGGGCAGATTGGCTGAAAGGTATTCGGCCGTGAGACCACCCGTGAAACCCGTCGCGCCGAACAGTGTGATGTCGTAGGTCATGAATCCTCGCTCAACGGGTCAGCTTGCTTTCTTGTTTACCTCATCGTGAGTGAGGACAGTCGGGGGTTCGGTGTTGTGCACCGCACCCGCAGTCACAATAACCTTTGCGACATCGTCACGGCTCGGGATTTCATACATGATTTCTTGCAACGCATCCTCAACGATCGACCGCAAGCCGCGAGCTCCGGTATCACGTTCGAGCGCAAGATCCGCCATCGCTTCACAGGCTTCCATCGTGAACTCAAGTTCGACGTCATCGAGTTCAAATAGTCGCGCGTACTGCTTCGTCAGTGCGTTCTTAGGTTCAGTCAGGATCGAGACTAGGGCTGCCTTATCGAGTTTGTTCACGGCAGCGATCACGGGCAGACGGCCAATGAACTCCGGAATCAGACCGAACTTCAACAAGTCGGTAGGAACAACCTTGGACAACTGTTGCGCCGACTCTTCTGGAGTCATGGCCGGAGCAAGATCAGAGTTGAAGCCCAACGTCTTACGACCGCTGCGTTGCTCGATTATCTGTTCGAGGCCCGCGAAAGCGCCACCCACAATGAACAGCACGTTTGATGTGTCGATTTGGATGAAGTCCTGGTGTGGGTGCTTGCGTCCGCCTTGCGGTGGCACTGAAGCCACAGCACCTTCCAAAATCTTCAAGAGTGCCTGCTGGACACCTTCACCCGAAACGTCACGCGTGATGGAGGGGTTTTCGCTCTTGCGCGAAATCTTGTCGATTTCGTCAATGTAGATGATGCCCGTTTCTGCCTTCTTGACATCGAAATCGGCTGCTTGCAGCAGCTTCAACAAAATGTTCTCGACGTCTTCGCCGACGTAGCCAGCCTCCGTCAACGCGGTTGCATCGGCGATAGCGAATGGCACGTTCAACATGCGTGCGAGCGTCTGGGCAAGATAGGTTTTGCCACATCCTGTGGGGCCAACCATCAAGATATTCGACTTAGCCAACTCAACGTTGTCGTCTTTGGAGCCTTGACCAGCAGCTTGGGCTTGCACCCGCTTGTAGTGGTTGTAGACCGCCACTGCGAGCGACTTCTTGGCGCTTTCTTGACCAACCACGTAGTTGTTGAGGAAAGCGAAAATCTCGGCGGGTTTCGGTAGTTCGCCAAGATTGAACTCTGCCGAATCAGACAGTTCTTCTTCGATGATCTCGTTACATAGTTCGATGCATTCATCACAGATGTATACGCCGGGACCGGCAATCAACTTTTTGACCTGCTTCTGGCTCTTTCCGCAGAAAGAACACTTCAGCAAGTCTGCTGTTTCACCAATGCGTGCCATGTTTGCTTCCTTAACACCGTGTGTCGAAGATCTCAATAACGATAGTCGGGCCAGACCAAAACTTCCTGCTGATCAGGTGCGCGGCCCCCGTGTCGAGGCCGCGCGCCTGCTCAAGCCGACGGTTTGAGAGTGTCGAGGACTTCGTCGATGATCCCGTATTCAACGGCTTGCGATGCCGTCAGGATCTTGTCACGCTCAACATCGCGGCTGACTTCTTCAGGAGTCTTACCCGAGGCTTCAGCCACCATGGTTTCGAGCAGCGTACGCATCCGGATGATCTCGTTGGCTTGGATTTCAAGGTCGGAGATCTGACCGCCCGTGCCTTCGGTGTACGGCTGGTGGATCAAGATGCGGCTGTTCGGCAAGGCGTAACGCTTGCCCTTCGTGCCGGCCGCCAAGAGAACGGCAGCAGCCGATGCGGCTTGACCAAGGCAGAACGTTTGCACATCTGGCTTGATGTAACGCATCGTGTCGTAGATCGCGGTAAGTGCCGTGAAGGAGCCACCGGGACTGTTGATGTAGATGCTGATGTCGCGATCTGGATCCATCGACTGGAGGCACAACAACTGCGCCGTGACAGCGTTAGCGACATCGTCTGAAATGGGAGTGCCCAAGAAGATGATGCGGTCTTCGAAAAGTTTGGCGTAAGGATCGATACGGCGCACACCATACGACGTGCGTTCTTCCCACTGCGGAATGTAGTAGCTCATCGGATGTCTCCTGCGTTGGTAACAACCTCATCGATGAGGCCATATTCTTTGGCTTGAAGTGGCGTGAACCAGCGGTCGCGGTCGGAATCAAGTTCAATCTGCTCGACGGTTTGACCGGAGTGAAGCGACTGCAGTTCGTTGAGTTGCTTCTTCAGCAAGATCGACTGTTCAGCCTGAATCTTGATATCTGATGCCGAGCCACCGATTCCGCCAGAGGGCTGATGCATCATGATTCGGGCGTGGGGCAAGGCGTAACGCTTGCCAGGCGTGCCGGCTGCGAGCAGGAACTGTCCCATCGAGGCAGCCAAGCCCATACCGAGCGTGACGACATCGTTGGAGATGTATTGCATCGTGTCGTACATTGCCATTCCGGCATCAACCGAACCACCGGGGCTGTTGATGTAGAAGTAAATGTCCGCTTCTGGGTCTTCCGCGTTGAGCAGCAAAAGCTGCGCACAGATAGCGTTCGCGTTCGTATCGCGGACTTCTGACCCGAGGAAGATGATGCGTTCCTTGAGGAGTCGGTGGTAGATGTGGCCGTCAAGATCGGACGGGCCCGCTGCTACGGACATGAGTTGTGGGCTTGTTGAAGAGTTCACGCTTTCGACACTAGTGGGACTTTGGCCAGAACTCACGCGACTTTGCCCTATGTTCGCCGAAGGCGTAACGAAAGCTGCGGAACTGTCAGGCCCGAGCGCCTTCCAACTCACTCTTCATCCGCTCGAGGGTCATCATCATGCCCCGTTCAAGTCGCGACTCGAAACGGTCTGGCCCGTTCATAAACTTGTCGACTAGGAACTTCGACAAGCCCGATGTTCCACGCGGTGTGGCTCGCGACTGAACAACGCGTGTACCCGTTGGGATTTCTTCGAGTTCATATGTCCAAATCGACCAGTTTTCGATGATCTTGAACGCAATGCGCTTATTTGGTTCGAACTCGATCACTTGAGAGCGCGTGGGCCACCACATGTTTCCGTCACGGTTGATGTTTAAGGTCTTAGTGCCGAGTTTCACGTCGCCGCCTCGAATAATCATCCGGTGGCACTGCGGGCTCCACTCCCCCATGCGTTTCAGATCCGAAACAAGACCCCACACGTCAGCGACTGGCGCATCAATGTCGATCGAAGCGCTAATAAGTTCCTGGCTGGTCATGAGTTCTCCCGTACGGATTCGGATGCGTTGAGTTCTGGAGTCACGCGCGTTTGCGCGGAGACTGCTGCCACGATATACGCAGTTGCTTGCTGATGCCTGAGCTCTTGACCCATGGCGGCACCGAAATTCAAACTCCATTCACACACGAGGTAGTGATGGTTCGCCCACGGCAATGGCCCGACCGCGAGGCGGTTGCTGCCCCATTTGCCGGTGACATCGTGGTTGGTCCATTCCTCGGCATTCACGATCGCCCGACACAACGCGGAGCTTCCCGGCACTCCGTGAGTGATGCGAGGTCGCATCACGCGAGGCATCATTTGGAGCGTTGCTTGTTGAGTCTTCTCAACAAATTGCCCTGCTTGCGGAACGCCAAGAAAGACGATGTCGCGCGTCCGAGTCGGCCAATCAAGACCCGTGGTTTGCGCGTGGTTAATGGCAGATCGAATGACCAGCCCGCCCATGCCGTGTCCGACGAGAGTGAGCCGCCCTACGGCAACTGGCCAGGTCAACATCACTTGTGCAAGCATCGCCGACAAGTGCGTGCCATTCTCTGTCGGTTTCAGACCAGTGTTGTAACGGATGAGCAACGACGTGGCCTGGGTTTGAGCGTCGACCACGTTCGCGATTGAGTCCGAATCTGCTGCCAACGTGTCGTCAGATTCACACAGACCATGCACAAACACGACGAGATGATCGCTCGCGGTCGGGAACGCTTGGCTCAGCCACCAGGCTGAAGCCGGAATTTCTTTTCCGTTTTTGTGGATCGTCTTGACGATTGCTTGCGGATCACTCTCTAATCGCAGTTTTTCGCCTACCAGACCATTGACTGCGGCCCGTATCCGTCGCCCAGTCGTGCTGGTATCGATCGGCGCACCAACTCCGCGCGTTGCCAACTCGCGGGCCACCAGACTCCCCGCTTTCAGCCCGCCTGAGATCGCGCCGTAAACGGTGTTACTGAT
>SSHC01000066.1 GCA_008017265.1 Aeromicrobium sp. | reverse complement strand
TGCCTGGGATTGGCGACGGTAACTATCTCATCGCGAACAATCAAGACAACGCCGGTCGCGCCCTCGAGTGGTATCGACAGGCTGTCTGTCCCGATATGTCCTATCGGGATCTCGAGGCAGAAGCAGCAACGTCACCAGCGGGCTCACATTCGGTGATTTTCACACCTTGGCTCAATGGCGAACGCAGCCCCGTTGATGATCGCTACGCTCGCGGCGGCTTCCACAATTTGTCGCTCGATGCCACACGTGCCGACATGACGCGCGCGGTTCTCGAGGGTGTCGCCATGAACGTGAAGTGGCTCTTGCAGTCGGCTGAACGGTTCGCTGGTGCGAAGTTCGGCACGATTCGGCTCATGGGTGGCTGCGCTCAAATCGACTTGTGGTGTCAGATCTTGGCCGACGTGTGTGATCGCCGGCTTGAACGAATCGAGCAACCGCTTGTTGCTGGGTTACGCGGCGCGGCCATCTATTTCGGGCTAGTCGAGGGCTCGATCAGTCGTGCGGACGTCCACGGGCTGATTCCGATCGACACCGTCTTTACGCCAAATCCCGATCACCGCGCGATCTACGATCGACTGTTTGCTCACTTCCCTGGCTTACATTCGCGCAATAAGCGAATGTTCCAGGCGTTGAACAATTAAGACTTCTTAGTTTCGCCGGTAGATAGTGCCGCGATGAATGCTTCCTGTGGCACTTCGACGCGCCCCACCATCTTCATCCGCTTCTTGCCTTCTTTTTGCTTCTCGAGCAGTTTGCGTTTACGGCTGATGTCGCCGCCGTAACACTTGGCGAGCACGTCTTTACGCATCGCGCGAATGTTCTCTCTAGCAATGACGCGCGCACCAATCGCTGCTTGAATCGGCACTTCGAACTGCTGACGTGGAATGAGTTCTTTGAGTTTGCCTGCCAGTGCGACGCCGTAGGCGTAGGCGCTGTCGCGGTGCACGATCGAGCTGAACGCGTCGACCACTTCGCCCTGCAAGAGGATGTCGACTTTGACCAGATCAGCGGCTTGTTCGCCAGCGAGTTCGTAGTTGAGCGAGGCGTAACCCTTCGTGCGCGACTTGAGCGCATCGAAGAAATCGAACATGATCTCGCCCATCGGCAGCGTGTAGCGGATCTCAACGCGCTCTTCGGAGAGGTAGTCCATGCCTTCGAGTTTTCCGCGTCGGGTTTGGCACAGTTCCATGATCGCACCGATGTACTCACTTGGCGCAAGGACTGTTGCGTTGACGACCGGCTCATAAACCTTGGCGATTTTCCCGTCGGGATACTCGCTCGGGTTCGTCACGGTGAAGTCGCGCCCGTCTTCCATCTCAACGCGATAAATCACGTTCGGCGCGGTTGAGATCAGATCAAGATTGAATTCGCGTTCGAGACGTTCGCGCACGATCTCAAGGTGCAAGAGGCCGAGGAAGCCAATACGGAAACCAAAGCCGAGCGCGCCCGAAGATTCCGGCTCGAACTGCAGCGCGGCGTCGTTGAGTTGGAGTTTCTCGAGCGCATCGCGCAGCGTCGGGAAATCGTCACCATCGATGGGGTACAAGCCGGCAAACACCATCGGGTTGGGGTGTTCGTAGCCTCCGAGCGCTTCGGTGGCCGGGTTCGATGCGGTCGTGACGGTATCGCCCACCCGCGACTGGCGAACTTCTTTCACACCCGTGATCAGGTAACCCACCTCGCCCACACCGAGCTGGCGCTCTTTGATGGGCTCAGGGCTGATAACCCCGACTTCGAGCATTTCGTGCACGGCGTTCGTCGACATCATCTTGATCTTGTCGCGGTGGGTGAGTTTGCCGTCCACCACGCGCACATAGGTCACGACTCCGCGGTAGGTGTCGTAGACCGAGTCGAAGATGAGGGCACGCGCGGGGGCGTCTGGGTCGCCCTTCGGCGGCGGAATCTCATCGACGATAAAGTCGAGAAGTTCGGGCACACCAACGCCGGTCTTGGCTGAAACGCGAAGCACGTCGTCAGGGTTGCCGCCGAGGATGCCGGCGATTTCTGCCGCATACTTTTCCGGTTCGGCACCTGGTAGATCGATCTTGTTGAGCACGGGGATGATGTGCAGGTCTGCTTCCATCGCGAGATAGAGGTTCGCGAGGGTTTGCGCTTCAATTCCTTGGGCCGCGTCCACGAGCAAGATCGCGCCTTCGCACGCCTCTAGACTGCGGCTCACTTCATAGGTGAAGTCCACGTGGCCGGGCGTGTCAATCATGTTGAGCACATACGTGGTGCCGGCGTCGTCGCCTGAAGCTTTGGTGTGCGGCATGCGCACGGCTTGGCTCTTGATGGTGATTCCGCGTTCGCGCTCGATATCCATTCGATCGAGGTATTGCGCCCGCATGGCGCGCGCGTCGACCACTCCCGTGATCTGCAGCATGCGGTCGGCGAGGGTTGATTTGCCGTGGTCGATATGCGCGATGATGCAAAAGTTGCGCAATAGTTCGGCCGGGGTTTCACCGGGCTTTGGAATCGTGGTCATGATGGGCCCATTCTCGCACTAGTGCGCCCACCGGCGAACCGATGGGCGCACTGAGTCTGTTGACGTGAATGTGCGGTTTCAGATCACCACAGGATCGCGAGCAGGATGTTGGCTGAAACCAAACCGAACAGCGTACGTGCTTGCGGGTTCGGGTTGTCTTTCTTCGCCACGATGAAAGCAACCACGGTTGCAACGAGCGCCACCACGAGTTTGATGCCGATCTTGATGTGGTTGTAGTCGCGCAGGTCTGCGGCTTCGCCGATACCGACGAGGATCAAACCGGTAAGCAACGCGGCAGCGATTGCGTGCGACGCACCCTTGCGGATTTCTTGACTGATCGGGTTGATCAAGACGAGTGCGCCGATCCAACACACGATATGAACTGCAATCAAAACTGTATACAGGATTTCCATGATGCCCATCGTAGGTGACGCCCCGTCAGATCACGAACTGGCGAGTTGCTGTTCGGCGGTGCCTTTGCCGCGAATCACGCGCACTTGCACAGGATCGCCACGAGGAAGTTGGATGTTGCCAGCCAGGGTTTGACGTCCCAGGTGGCGAGCAACACATCATCGATCAAGCCTGCGTATCGGGCGTCGCTGAGGAATTCGCGATAGTCATAGCCACGCCCGGCACCGAACCCCACCACGAGCCGCCCTTCGGGAGCGAGTACTGCGGCTAGGTTTTTCAACACGTCTCCGCGCGTACTGGGCGCGAGGAACGCCATCAGGTTTCCGGCGGCCACGATCAGATCAAACGGTTCGCCCTCCCCCACCGAGTCGAGGTCGAGTTCGGCGAGGTCTTGGGTGTACCAAGCGGCTTCGGGGTGGTCTTCTTTCGCGGCTTCGATCAACACGGGGTCGACATCGACTCCCACCACGCGGTGGCCTCGCCTCGCGAGTTCGCCGCCTACGCGACCCGGCCCGCAGCCGGCATCGAGGATGCGTGCTCCACGGTCGGCCATCGCATCGATCAGGCGCGCTTCGCCATGCAGGTCTTTGCCCGATGCGGCCATCGCCCGAAACCGCTGCACGTACCAGTGCGAGTGATCCGGGTCAGCTTCGACTTTGCGCATCCACAGGCTTTTTTCGACCATGTGTCCCATTCTCCCCCTGCACTGGACCACGCGCCGGGCATGTGCTGCCGTGTGCCTGCGAGCACTTACGTAGCGAAATCAGGCGGATCTCTTGCTTACCGTGTAAACGAACGAGGTTTCTTTGCCTTTCGCGTTCGGCATCCACATGAGTTGCAGAGAGTAACCCGTCATCTCGTAGGCAGCAGTTGCGAGATCTGCGCCAGGAATCGCATATATCTCAGAGCCACCAGCCGACTTGATGTTTCCACGCAGGGCCTCAACCGCTCGTGCAGAAACCCCAGAGAACTCGATCGTCCAACCATCCATCGTGCTGGACCCGGACTTGATCTCGCCTGTTGTGGGTAAAGGCACTGACTTGGGGAACCCCTTCGGCAAGCCCACGCCAGAAACAAAGGGCTTGTCTTTCGTGGCGTTGTCGATCGTCTTTCGCGTAGGGGTTGCCGACGGCGTGGGGCTCGCTGTCGCAGCGGGCTTCGAGGCCGACGGCGTGGGGCTCGGCGTCACAGAACTACGCGAAGCCGAAGGGCTCGCCGTGGGCCCAGCCTGCTCCGCCGAACCACCACACGCAGACAGCGCGAAACCGATCACGCTCGTGACAAGCACCAACGCTGTGTGCTTCACAAATTTCGTCTTCGTCATGACATTCGTCCGCCGCTCGCTGATATCGCCTTTGAGATCACTGTGAGGGACACACTACTGGGAAAGCGGGCGGATAGAGCCTACTTCTTGGTGACGCTGTAGACGAGAGTTTCTTCCCCTGAAGTCGAAGCCCACAAAACGCTCACGACGTAGCTGTCGTTTTCGAAGGCGACTTGCTTCGACCCCTCGGCCGATGATTGGAAGGTTTCTTTGCCGAACTTGGCTTCCAATTCGGAGACGAAAGCTTCGAAGGAAGCTGCCGTAACCTCATTGAACTGCAGGCCCCACCCTGTGTCGGCCGACTGAGACGCGAGCAACTTGCCCTTCGGGACGGGAAGATCCGACGGGAAATCCTCGGGCATTTCGGCGCCAACGCCTACTTGAGTCTTGCCGTCCTTGCTTTTGACCGTGATGTTGCCATCGCCATCATCTTCAATTTGGGTTCCGGTCTGGTTTTCGACGACCTTTTCGGCAGCTTTGCCGCAACCCCCGAGGAGGAGACCGAACGACAAAACGATGGCACCGACCGTGACAAGTTTGCGAGATTTCATAAAGTTCAGTTCCTTCCGGTTCCGGCCTAATGCCCCCGTGGCCTAGCCAGTAGGTACACGATAGACGTACATTCCTCGTAAGGGAATAGCTTTTCGCAATTGCGTCGCGGACTGCTGCTGTCACCTGATTTGAGTCATCGGGCTATTCACTGGTAAAGTAGACGATTGCGTGTGCTGACCGGCTAAGGCCGAGCGGCAGACGACCACAAACTCGCGGGCATTTGGCCCGTAATTTCCGTAACAACGAGAGAACAGGTTTGCCCCGTGGCGAATATCAAGTCGCAAATCAAGCGCAACCGCCAGAACGAGGCTGCGCGCGAGCGTAACAAGTCAGTCCGTTCGGCGCTTAAGACATCGATCCGTCGTTTCGATGAAGCTGTCGAGGCTGGCGAAACTGAAAAGGCCAAAGAACTCGCTGCTGAGGCGAACAAGAAGCTCGATAAGGCCGCTTCGAAGAAGGTCATCCACAAGAACCAGGCTGCGAACCGCAAGTCTGCGATCTCAAAGAAGGCTGCTGCTCTCTGAGCCCCAGAACCACATAAAACAGGGTGCCCACCGCATGGTGGGCGCCCTGTTTTTTAGTGTTTGGTGTTTTTAGTGTGTGGTTTCGGTGGTGATTGCGCTGCCTTCGTGCGAGCATGCTCAGCGCACGTCGCGCGCTTTCGCTACGTCGATCACCAGCCGCTCGATAACCCAACCAGCGTCTGCGGCTCCACCTTTCACGTCCGTGTCTGCGTTCGCAATCACTTCGATCGCATGAGCAATACCAACGTCATTCCAACCTCGCAAGGTTGACCGAATCGCCTTTACTTTGAACGGCGGCATACCGTGCGCTTTCGCGATGTCCCCGTCAGACATCGCGGCTGAAGCCGACACTGACGCAAGACCACGCACACCCGATGCGAAGGCGGCGACCATAAAGACCGGCGAAACTTTGTTCTCAAACGACCAACGCACCTTTTCCAGCGCACGCGAAATGTTGCCTTCAAAGGCCGCATCCGCAATCTCGTAGGTCTTGATTTCGGCCCGACCACTGAAGTATTCATCGATCAGTTCGCTCGTGACTGGCTCCCCATCAGCAAGTGTGAGCGCTAATTGGTCGATTGCCCCTGCTAGCGCACGCAGGTCTTTGCCGATCGCGTTCACCAACCCGACGGCCGCGCGATCATCCATTTTCCGGCCACGGTCTCGCGCTTCGGCACGCACCCAGGCGGCATAATCGTTGTCGTATTTTGGTGCGTTGACCGCAACTTCATCGACTGACGGTGACGCGCGAAGTTTCTGCAGCAAGCCGCGACCTTTGTTTCCGCCTGAATGAACGAGCACGATCGTGATCTCGTCTTGCGGGTTCGCGGCGTAATCAACCAGAGCGTCAGACGCATCGTCGGCGAGGTTTTCAATCTCCGTCAATACGATGGCTGTGGTCTCACTAAAAAGCGACGGACCCGTCATCCCGATGAGTTCAGCAGCGCTCACGCCAACCGACGTGGCTTCAACGAGGTTGACGCCCGCATCGGCATTCTTGATACTTGCCACGGCTTTCGCTCGAGTGCGGTCGCGCAAGTATTCCGCGTTACCGGTGATGAGAAGGATTCGTCCGAAAGGGCCAGCCACAGTCACGAGGATAGTCTCCTCTCTGATCGAATCACCGTTGGACGATCGAAAGTTGACCCTCGTTGGCCACAACTGCGAAAGTTCCGAGCGTGTCTGTGCGTCCCGTGAGAATCTTTTTGTCTTCGAGTTGATTCGTCACACTCGCGTGGGGGTGCCCGTACCTGTTTTCAGCGCCCACGCCGATAAGCGCGACTCGCGGTTGAGTTAGTTCGATGAGGCCCGGCCACATGTCACCGCTGCCGTGATGCGGGATCTTGAGGACGTCGACAGGTTCAATATCGGCCGCCAGTCGTTGCGCGGTCTCGGCACCGATATCGCCGGTGAACAACATCGAAATGCCGCGGTGTTCGACTTTCATGACGATGCTGTCGTTGTTGGGGTCGTTGCTCGCGTGTTGGGTTCGCGGCCAGACAACCTCGATTCGGGTGTCTCCGACGCGGAGCGAATCACCCGCCACGACCGTGGTCACCGCCGGCACCATCGGTGCGCCTGAGGAGCCAACGAGCACCTCACCAACATCACGGCGCCGCTCGAGTCCTGCCCAGCCACCAACGTGATCGGCATGCGCGTGCGTCAAAACCACGAGCGGAACATGGCTGATGTTCAAATCTCGAAGACATCGGTCAATGTCTCGCCCGGACTCCCCCGCATCAATCACAATGGCGCTGTCGGACGTTAGCGGCAGGATGAAAGCGTCCCCCTGCCCCACATCGCAGGCAACTAAAACGGCATCTTCAGGTAGCCAAGTTCCAGCCGACGGACGCACGATAACGAGCGCCAACACCAGCGTGCACGCGGTCATGAATACTGCGCTATGCCCCCACCGAAGAAGAGCCAGAAGCACAAGTATCGCGACCGGTACGAGCCAGAACGGACTCACGATCCACGGCACCGCGGCACCGACCGCACCGGCCGACCATTGCCCCACCAGTACGATCCACGTCCCAGCAAGCCAAGCGAGCCACGCGAAAGGGATCGCCAACGGCGCCCACACGAGGTGCAACAGTCCCGCTAACAATCCCATGACGGTGGCCGGCGCGACGGTGATGGCAGCGAGCATGTTCGCCGCGAGGGAGACAAGTGAAACCTCTTGAGTGAGCACAGCTACCACCGGCAAGCACGCAAGTTGAGCAGCCAGCGGAACCGCAAATGACAAGGCCAGCCAGCGTGGGGCCCACGCCTCGAACCGTTGTGCAAGAGGTTCGGCGAGACAGACGATGCCGCCAGTTGCGAGCACCGACAACGCGAAACCGAAGTCTCGCGCCAACCACGGATCGAGCGTGAGCAACACGATGACTGCCCAAGCAAGAGCTCGTAGTCCGGCTGCCGACCTAGCCCGACCGAGGCCCATCACTGCGACCACCCCCATGACCGCTGCCCGTTGCACGCTCGGTTCTGGACGCGCGATCATGACGAACGCCACCGTGACCAGCAGCCCAGCTACAACGAGTAGTCGCCGCATCCCACACAGACGCAAAAGCCCAAGCACGACAGCCAACACGATCGTCAGGTTTGCGCCGGAAACCGCAAGCAAGTGCGTCAGTCCCGCTCTCTGGAACTCTGAGCGAGTGATTTCGCTTAATGCAGACTCGTCTCCCATGACGAGCGCTGGGACGAGTGCCGCTCCCTGACTCTTATCGCGATCGATCGGGGGGCCAGACTCGATCTCGCCCGTATTGGCTTCAACGATCGCGACTCGAACTCGATCGGCGGCATGCCACCACGCTGATTCGTGTGGCCTGATCTCGAGCTCAAGCACCGAGAGGTCAACAACGTCACTGGGGCGGGTTGAGGGCCGCAAACGTACGCGCATCTCGAGGCGATCACCCAACGCCGGAGTCGCAACATCCGTGCCGAGGGCGATACTCGCTCGTGCTTTGACACGATGCGTTTGCCCGTCGATAGCGATCTGGGTGAGGCGAACTCGAACAACTCCCCGCGTCGAGTCATTCGCGAAAGTCTTGAAGTCGGTCATCACGACGGCCTCGACCTGCGCTTCGCGGCGCTCCTCACCCCATGTATCCCATGGCAGTCGATCAAGCGCCGCTAGTCGCCACGACAATCCAGTGAGCACGATCGCGAGGATGAGGAACGTCAGCGAGATCATGTCGAACCGCGACCACGTGTAGGCGACCACACAAAGCGAGGCGAAAACTACCACCAGCGACCAACTCGCAGGAGCGTTCAACAACGCAATGACTGCAAGCCATGCCCCAATTGCGGCGGGCGCGAGCCGAACATCGTGCCCGCCCCTCACGCGTCAGACCGAAACGAGGGGGCGAAGTTTCGCCAAGGTGGCCTCGCCAATCCCCCGCACGTCCAGGAGGTCTTCGACTCGGGAGAACTTGTCGTTCTCCGTGCGCCAGTCGAGGATCGCCTTCGCCGTCACGGGACCCACCCCTGGCAGCGTTTCAAGTTCGGCTTGCGAGGCCGTATTGAGGTTGATGACACCGGAAGGTGCGTGAGCGCTTGCCCCACCGGATGCTCCCGAGGCACTAGCCGAATCAACGAGCAGCGGAGGCCCCAGCCCCACCCGGATTTGCTCACCGTCCGTGACTTTGCGCGCGAGGTTGAGGTCATTGAGGTTCGGTTTGCCGACGACGCCTCCCGCTCCCTCAATTGCGTCTGCGACCCGCGCGCCCTCGTCGAGGGTCACCAGCCCGGGGTTCTTCACTTTGCCTGCCACATGAACAATCACGCCGACTGGCCGAGACGACTCACTTTTCGAAGCGGTCGATGCGTCTCCCACACCCGATTCCGCGTGCGTACCCGATTTGAACTCAACAACGTTCGCGTCAGTACCTGCCGAACCGACGCTGCCTGACCCTGACAACAGCCACCAGCCAATTGCGACGAGCGCAACCACCCCGAGCAACGCCATGAACCGCACATGCGCCGATGTGACCGCGAATCGTTTCGGACCAGGGCGCACCGGTACGTCCGCTTCATCCTCCACCGGGTCAGGCAAGGTCGCATTGAATGTGGCGGCGAGTTCGGCCAGCCGGCGGCGAGCGATTTCTGCCGGTGTCTCCTCAAAGTCGTTGTGCTGCATTCGGCGAGGCTACGACACAAGTCTTCACCGAAACGAGCGTCAACGTGGAATGTGGATAAGTTCGCTGAAAGCACCCACTCATCCCACGCCAACCCGCAGTTTTGGCTTTAGGATCAAAGTGAGACAGCAATCACCGAGACCTTCACAAACAGGAGGACCCATGGGAATCGACGACTTGGTCAACAAAGGCAAAGATCTCTTCGACCAGCACAAAGACAAACTTAATGAAGAAACCAGCGACAAGATTCTTGACGCTGTGGCGGATGCAGCAAAGGGTGCCGCCGGGGCCGCTCACGCGGACAAGATTGATGCCGCACGCGACGCTGCAGATAAGGCCCTCGGCGACAAGTAACCCCACCTCACCCTCAGAACTGAACTGAACGGGTGTCAGATGTCACCTCGTTGCGCGCAGCCAACAACGTTGCTTAGCGCGCGGCGATGGTGACGCCGATCATGCCTGGCCCGAGGTGCGCTCCAAGCGAAGCCCCCACCTCATCAATCGGAACCGATTCGCGACCCAACGCTTCGGCAAGCCGCTTGGCAACTGAGGTCGCTGGCTCCAACGCACCCAAATGCTGAACGCCCAAGTCAAACTCACCCTCGATCTCGCTTGCCTTTTCCAGCGTCAACGCCACCAGTCGAGACAACGCGCGCGACGAGGTCCGCACCTTTTCGAGCGGCGTCACTTCACCGTCTTCGAGCGTCAGAATGGGTTTCACCGAAAGCGCAGATCCTATGAGCGCCGCTGCCGTTCCGATGCGTCCGCCACGACGCAGATATTCGAGCGAATCAACATAGGCGAGCACCGCCGAAACTTTGCCCTCGTTGAGGGTCGCGGCGATCACCTCGTCGACAGGCCTGCCGTCCGCTGCAGCTCGAGCCGCACGTCCCGCCGCGTAACCTGTGGCGAGACCCACCTGCTTCGAATCAATCACGTGAACGGCGCCCGCAACACGAGTCGCCGCCACCTTGGCCGAATCGATCGTGCCGGAAATTTTTCCACTGACATGGACTGAGATGATGTCCGTCGCGCCTGCCGTAAACAGACTCCGATACACCGCCTCGAATGTCTCGATGGAAGGGCGCGAGGTGCTGACTGGCGTGAACGAGCCGAGCGCGGTCGCGATCATCTCGGACGTCACGTCAACACCTTCGGTGTAAACCTTCGCTCCGATGACGACCGAAACCGGAACCACATGGATCCCCAACTCGTGTGCGTCAGCGACAGACAACGATGCTGTCGAATCGGTCACGATCGCAATAGTCATGAATCAGTCCCCGCTAATTCCTTCGGATCACAGTGCTTCACACCACAATGCTTCACACCACGATGCTGACGAGTTTTGGTGCCTTGACGATAACTTTACGCACGGGTCGGCCATCGATCGCCTTCACAACGTTCGGCTCCGCAAGAGCGAGCGCGGTCAATTCCTCGTCAGACACATCGACCGAAACCTCGAGTCGCCCACGCACCTTGCCCAAAACCTGCACGACGCAGGTGACCGAATCTTGAATAATGAAGTCCGGGTTCGACACCGGGTACGGCGCAAAAGCGATCCCTCCCTCATGCCCAAGGCGCTGCCATAATTCCTCGGCGATGTGCGGAGCGAATGGAGCGAGCATCAACACAAGCGGCTCGATCACTTCACGCGATGACACGTTCTCTTTCGTCACATGGTTGGTGAGTTCGATGAGGCGCGCAATCGCAGTGTTAAACCGCATGTGCTCCATTTCGACCCGGACTTGCTCGATAGTTCGATGAAGCTCGGAACGTGTTGCCGCTTCGAGTGGTTCGTCGGTAAAGGTCGCCTCACCCGTCGTTTCGTCAACACACAAACGCCACACGCGCTGCAAGAAACGCTGCGAGCCAATGACTGCACGCGTCTCCCACGGGCGCGAAACATCCAACGGCCCCATCGACATCTCGTAGACACGGAAGGTGTCGGCGCCGTACGAGTCGTACATTTCGTCTGGCGTGACAACGTTCTTGAGGCTCTTGCCCATTTTTCCGTATTCGCGGTTGACCGGCTTGCCATCGTGGGTAAACGTGCCGTCTTCGTGGGCGACGACCTCATCGGCCACGACATACGCGCCACGCTCATCGGTGTAGGCGTAGGCCTGAATGTAGCCCTGGTTGAACAACTTCTGGAACGGTTCCTCACTCGAAACATGACCCAAATCAAACAAGACTTTGTGCCAGAACCGGGCATAGAGCAAGTGCAATACCGCGTGCTCCATACCGCCGATATACAGGTCGACACCGCCTGCGCCGCCCTCTGATCGCGGACCCAGCCAATACGATTCGTTGCGCGGATCGGCAAGCAATTCAGCGTTGTTCGGATCCGTGTAGCGAATCTCGTACCACGACGATCCCGCCCAGTTCGGCATCGTGTTCGTCTCACGGCGGTACATCTTGGGCCCGTCGCCCAAATCGAGTTCGACGTTCACCCAGTCTTCGTTGCGTGAAAGCGGCGGCTCTGGGTTGCTGTCTACGTCGTCGGAGGCAAACGTCTTGGGCGAGAAGTCAGGAACTTCCGGCAACTCGACCGGAAGCATGTCATCGGGGAGCGCAATCGGGTGGCCGGTCTCGTCGTAGACGATCGGGAACGGCTCGCCCCAATAACGCTGACGGCTGAACAGCCAATCGCGCAGTCGATAGGTGGTCTTCCCTGTGCCGAGGCCCTTGCCTTCAAGCCAGGCCACGATGCGCGATTTCGCCTCATCAACTGAAAGCCCATCGAGCGACACTTCGTCGTTCGAGGAGTTGATGATGGTGCCTTCGCCCGCGTAGGCCTCCGCTAGTCCAACCTGTTCAGCCATAGTTGGCACGATCGGCAAGCCGTGTTCGGTCGCGAACTCGAAGTCTCGCTGATCGCCTGACGGTACGGCCATGATTGCGCCCGTGCCGTAACCCATCAACACATAATCGGCAATGAAGATCGGGATCTGTTCACCGTTGACCGGGTTTGTGGCGGTCGAGCCAAGTCGCACACCCGTCTTTTCGCGGCTTTCTTGACGTTCCAGTTCCGTCTTCGCCGCAGCGATACGCCGGTACTCGGCCACCGCCTCGGCTTGATCAGCGCTCGTGAGCGCTTCAACGAGTGGATGCTCGGGGCTCAACACCATGAACGTCGCCCCGAAAAGGGTGTCTGGGCGTGTCGTGAACACGCGGACTGGCCCGGCCTCGCTCGCGAAGTCAACCTCCGCACCGTGAGAACGGCCGATCCAGTTGCGTTGCATGATCTTGACGGCATCGGGCCAATCCACGCGCTCGAGATCATCGATGAGTCGATCCGAATAGGCGGTAATGCGCATTTGCCATTGCTTGAGATTGCGGCGGAACACAGGGAAATTCCCGCGCTCGCTGCGACCTTCAGCAGTGACCTCTTCGTTCGCCAGAACCGTACCCAAGCCAGGGCACCAGTTCACTGGCGATTCACTCAAATAGGCGAGTCGGTGCTCGTCGATGACAGCGGGATCGTCGGTTCCGAGCTTCTCGATGAGTTCGCTAATCGGGCGCGCCCGCTTAGCTTCGGCGTCGTACCACGAATTGAAGATCTGCAAGAAAATCCACTGCGTCCAGCGCACAAATTCCGAGTCGATCGTTGCGAACGAACGGCGGTCGTCGTGCGCGAGGCCAAGCCGACGCAACTGTCGACGCATGTTCGAGATATTCGCAAGCGTGTTGACGCGCGGGTGCTCGCCCGTGCTGATCGCATGCAACTCCGCCGGCAGACCATAGGCGTCATAGCCCAACGCGTGCAAGACGTTGTCGCCGAGCATGCGCCGGTAGCGGCCCACGACGTCGGTCGCGATGTAACCCAAGGGGTGTCCGACGTGTAGGCCCGCACCCGAGGGATACGGGAACATGTCCATGATGAAGTACTTCGAACCGTCAGCGTTCTTCGCCGCTGGCCCGTCAACGTTCGCCAAATCCCCTACGGGGTTGGGAGTATGAAATGTGCCTTCGGTTTCCCACCGGTCTTGCCAAGCCATTTCGATCTGGCCAGCAAGCTCGCTCGTATACCTAAAGTCATGAGTCGGATTGGTCACTGACCAAGATTACCGAGAGCCAGTTCGGTGCATCTCGCTGACTTCACTCGTTCCCGCAATGGCGACAATTTGACTGGGGTTAGCCGTTCGACAATGCGCAGAATGTTTCGACCTTGCGGGTCGGGCCGGACACGATGAGTTCGTCAGATGCTGTGATGAACGTGTCGGGAACGGCGTAGGTGAAATCCTCACCTCGCTGCTTGATGCCGACCACGGTAATGCCGTATTTGGCGCGCAGTTGCGACTCCATGAGCGTTTTGTCTTGAGCAACTTTTGGCGCACGGGTGCGAGCGATGGAGAACCCGTCGTCGAACTCGATGTAGTCGATCATGGCGCCCGTCACCATGTGAGCCACGCGTTCGCCCATCGCCGACTCGGGCCGGACCACGTGCGTGGCACCCACGCGTTCAAGAATGCGCGCGTGCTTCGGATTGATGGCTTTGGCCCACACTTCCGTCACACCCAACTCGACGAGGCTCAGCACCGTGAGGACGCTCGCTTCGATATCGGTGCCAATTCCGACAACCGCGTGCCGGAACTGTTCGGCCCCGATTTGACGCAACGCTTCGGTGTCGGTGGTGTCAGCGGCGAGCACGTGGGTGAAGTCGCTCGCGTAGCGCTGCACGAGCGCGATGTCTTCGTCAACGGCGAGCACTTCATGACCCAGACGCACGAGCGAGTGCGCCACCGAAGACCCGAACCGGCCAAGCCCTACGACGAGGACCGGTGTCTGTTTGGATTTCTCGACCTTAGCCAATGATCGGCCTTTCCTCGGGCAGGTGGAAACGCTGCTGCTTCTTACGCAATAAGAATGTGGATGCGGCGGTCACAGTACCAACACGACCGATGAACATCAACACAATCAAAATTAGTTCACCAGCGGTTCCGACGCTCGCGGTGACTCCCGTGGACAAACCAACAGTCCCGAACGCAGAACACACGTCAAACATGATGTCTGCGTACTCGGCATCAGAAACAAGCATCAGCGCCATGCTGGCCGCCGAAACAAGTGCGATCGCGATCAAGGCGATGCTCAATGCGGTGCGGATAGTGGCCGAGCCAATTGAACGCACCCCGATGCGCACCTCAGGGTCACCACGAAGCTCAGCCAAAATGACGTAACCCAACAACAGAAACGTTGTGATTTTGATGCCGCCAGCAGTACTCGCGCTGCCGCCACCAATGAACATCATGATGCTCACGAGGTTTTGAGTCGGACCCGTAACTTGAGACCAGTCAAAACTCGCGAGTCCACCGGATCGCGGCATAATCCCCGCCTCGAATGCTGTAACCAGGCGATCCGACATTCCTTGTGAACCGAGCGTGGCCGGGTTGGTCCACTCGAATGCCAAAAACGCAAGCGTGCCAACTATGGCTAGCCCAACAGAACCAAAAACGGTGAGACGCGTATGAATCGTCCAGCGTGAAGGGGTTCGCCACCGTCGGTTCAGTTCGGCAAGTACCGGAAAGCCGACGGCACCGAAAAACACGACCATCGAGATAGGGATGATCACCAGAAAGTCGCCCGCGTAACGCGCCAGGCTATCAGAATGCAGCGAAAATCCCGCGTTGTTGAAGGCCATGACGGAATCGAACAGTCCGTGCCACGCCGCTTCACCCCAGGAATCGAAATATTGCCCGTGATAACGCAGAGTCAGCAAGACAGTAGATGTTCCTTGAAAGATACCCATGGTGATCGCGACACGCTTGAACAGCGGAGCAACCTCGCCAATATTTACGACGTGCATGTCCATCTGGACAGCGAGTTGCGTTCTCAACCCCAGACCGCCACCGACAAAGACGCCAATCACGGTCGCCATAGCGATGATTCCGATACCGCCAATTTCGACAAGGATCAAAATAACGACGTGACCGGGGGTTGACCAGTAGGTACCGATATCAGCGGTAGTTAACCCGGTCACAGTCACGGCCGACGTGGCAGTAAACAGCGCGTCCATGAATGTGGGGGATTTTTCTCCAGCCCGCATCACGGGAATATAGAGAAGTATCGTGCCCAACACGATGAGTGCGCCAAAAGCTAACGGCAATAGCCGAACCGGGTGGGCCAATGCCGCCGCGATATCTATACGTCGAGGCCGAAGCACGACCTGACGTTACACCCGAACCAACCTCGAATGCATCAGGCAATTCAATTCTTGCCCTGGCGGCGTTCCGTGTAGATTTCCTATCATGCCTTCCGGAACCTCCCTTTTTCGCAGTCTCAATGCTCGTCTCGGTGATTCACAGGCACTCCCGATCTTGCTGATATCGAAAGGTTCACTACTCGCGGCGCTCGTCTGCGTGGGCTTCGGCTGGGATCTCGCAGCCGGCATTGCTCTCATCGTTTCGACCTTGTGTGAGTTTCCGCTCGAGCACCGAACGAAGGCGCTTTCGCTGCTCTTTACGCAAGCTTCGTTCGGAATTCCGGTTCGCTTCACCGTGCGGATCTTGATCGCGCTGCTCGCGACGAGCGTGCTTGACGACCGGGCGACGAGGCTTTCGCTCGCCGCGGGCTCCATGCTGCTTCTTGCTGTCTTGTGTGTCCGGGTTCTGCATACGGAGTATCGCCGGGTCGGGCCACTCAAGCCACTACGCACACGCGGAATCACCGGCAATCCACACATCGATGATGCTCCCCCGGCGAACCTCGTGCTCGTGGTCGGCGTACAGACGCTTGTGCTCGTGGTGGCAGTCGCTGGCGCCTCGTGGTGGGCAGTGCTGGCCGCCACGCTCGGTTCCGCACTAGTCCTTGCCGCTGTGACGATCCCCAGCGTGCGTGCCTCGTGGCGTATGCGTATGGCGAAACGCAAGACGGGCTTCACGCAGCCGCTCCAACAGGTCCAGAATTTCATCAACGAGACGAAACCCGAGGTGATCGTTCATCTGTCGGGACCAGGCGATGCCGCCTATCAGATCAACACGTGGCTGCCAGCGCTCGAAGCGCTCGATCGCAAGGTTCTCATCATCATCAGAAACCTAGAACTGTTCGAGCGAGTAGCCCAAACTCGACTACCTGTGCTCGGGCTACCCTCGCCCGGCGAACTGCTCATGCTCGATTTCGCGAACGCCAAGGTGTCGCTATTCCCCGCCAATACGGGCGACAACATTCACGTCTTGCGCTTACCGGAACTCATGAGCGCCTTCATTGGGCACGGCGACAGCGACAAGAGCGCCTCGAATAATCCGTTCTCGCGCGCCTACGACGAACTCTGGGTGGCCGGCGAAGCCGGTGCTGACCGCTACCGCACCTCGAACTTGGGTATCGACGAGAGCAGGTATCGCTTGGTGGGCCGACCCCAAGTAGACGGCATCACCCAGCACCCGAAGATTGGCGAATCAGAGATTCCTACCGTGCTTTATGCGCCGACATGGGAAGGGGTCAACCCCGAACAGGAGTATTCCTCGGTCCGTGCGATTGGCCTGAAACTCGTCAAACAACTCATCAGCGACGGGCACGTGCGCGTCATCTACAAGCCACACCCGTTCACGGGGCAACGCGATCCGCGCTACCGTGCGAGTCACGCCGATATCGTGCGTGCTTTAAACGAAGCGAAGGCAAGCAGCGGAATCGACCATCGCGTCGTACGCAGCGGAGCGATCAGTCCTTGGTTCAATGAAGCAACCGGACTCGTGAGTGATATTTCCAGTGTCGTGAGCGACTTTCTTGCCTCTGAGAAGCCGTATGCCGTCTTCGACCATGAAGATATCGGCGCCAAAGCGTTCCGTGAAGAGTATCCGTCGAGCGCCGCCGCCACCATCATTTCGCGCAATGGAGACGGCATCGGCGAATTTATCGATGTCATCACCGATCGCACACCCGATCAACTTGCGCAATACCGGTCAAAGCTGGCTACCTACCTGCTCGGGCCAGCTGAAAAGCGCACAATCGGCTCGTTCGTGGCCGCTGTCGAAGAACTGATTGCCCGCTCTGAGAGCGAGCGTGCTCAATACCGGTAACGATTGCAGGTAATCTATCGGGGTGACTTCGCCGACCGCTCCGTTCGCCATAGCGATCGTGACCTTCAACCGCTCCGAACTGCTCGACGAACTTCTCGCGAGCGCCTTCGCGATGGAAGATCCGGCCGACTTTCTTGTCGTTGTCGACAATGCGAGCACCGATGACACGCAAGAAGTCGTCACGCGTTGGCAAGAAAAGTTCGGGGCCGACGTGCTCATCAACCAGCGCCTCGACACCAACACGGGCGGAGCCGGCGGCTTCAGTGAAGGCACTCGAGTCGCACTTGAACTAGGCGCCGAATGGGTGTGGCTGATGGACGACGACGTCGAGATCATGCCCGATGCACGTGCTCGCTTCGCACCCTGGATGCAACGGTTCAAGGTGATTCACGGCCGCCGTTACGACGTCGACGGCACGCCCTTCTATTGGCAAGCGAAGTTCAACCAGTTTTTGGGAGTCCCGCTCCCCTACACTGCCAAGGCTTTCAACACGGATGGCTATGCCATCACCAACTCGGGAACGTTCGAGGGCATGCTCATTCGCGAAGATGTCGTGCGCGTCATCGGTTTGCCGGACCCTCGTTTTTTCATTTCGTGGGACGATGCGATCTACGCGTGGTTGGCGTCGCGCTCAACTGAGGTTGCTTACGTGGACGAGTTTGTGTTGCAAAAGAAGCGTGCGCAAAAACAAGTGAACCTCGGAATTCGTCATTTGAACGATTCCAGCCCCCTCGCGAAGTATCACGTCATGCGGAATCGCGCCTATGTTGGCCGCTATTTCGAAATCCACGACGGCTTGAACCGATTCGGGTTCGCTTTGGGAACCGCGCTGACGTTCGCCAAGGAAGTGTTCCGCCTCGTCGTGGTGGAGCGCGGCTTCAAGGGCTTCGATGCCCTCGTGCGCGGCTGGAAAGACGGTCGCACTATTTGGGCAGACAAGTCATGGCGACCCATGCCGGCTTTGCCCGCCACCCCCGCGAACGAAAACGAGGCGTGACATGACTGACGTGCTTGTTGTTGGTTCCGGCTTCTTTGGACTGACCGTTGCCGAACATTTAGCAAACGATCCGGGCTTGAAGGTCACCGTGATCGACCGCCGCAACCACATCGGCGGAAACGCTTATAGCGAGTTCGAACCCGAAACGGGCATCGAGATCCACCGCTATGGCGCGCACTTGTTCCACACCTCGAATGAACGCGTATGGGAATACGTCAATCGCTTTACCAGCTTTACCGACTACCAGCACCGCGTGTACACGAACCACGGCGGCGAAGTGTTTCCGATGCCTATCAACCTGGGCACCATCAACCAGTTCGCTCGCGCCGCCATGTCGCCAACAGAGGCGCTCGCTTGGGTCACCGAGCATGCGGCTGAAATCAGTGGCGAACCTGCCGACTTGGAAGAAAAGGCCATCTCGTTAATCGGTCGGCCGCTCTACGAGGCGTTCATTCGCGGATACACCGCCAAGCAATGGCAAACCGATCCGCGCGAGTTGGGTGCAGACATCATCAGCCGCCTGCCCGTGCGTTACACCTACAACAACCGGTACTTCAACGACACGTACGAGGGTTTGCCCACCGACGGCTACACGGCATGGCTGGAACGGATGGCTGATCACCCCAACATTGAGGTCATCCTCGAAACCGACTTTTTCGACGAATCTCAACCGTGGAACAAGAAGGCCACCGTCGGTCAACTGCCGATCGTGTACACCGGCCCGGTCGATAGGTACTTCGATTTCGTACACGACGCGCTCGGATGGCGCACCCTCGACTTTGAAACCGAAGTGCTCGCACTGGGTGACTTCCAAGGCACCACGGTCATGAATTACGCCGACGAAGAAGTTCCCTACACGCGTATTCACGAGTTCCGTCATTTCCACCCCGAACGCGCCTACCCGAGTGACAAGACGGTTATCATGCGCGAGTTCAGCCGTTTTTCCGAGGTCGGCAGCGACGACGAACCGTACTACCCGGTGAACACGGCCGCCGACCGCGAGAAGTTGAAGGCCTACCGCGAGTTGGCCGCCAACGAATCAAACGTCCATTTCGGTGGCCGGCTCGGCACGTACCAATATCTCGACATGCACATGGCGATTGCCTCGGCCATGTCGATGGTGGACAACACGCTTCGGCCAGGTCTCTGACATGAGCGGTGCACGCGTCGGTGTTGTACGGCGACTTCAACTGTGGCTCATCGATCGACTGCGTGCCTCGCGAATTTGGCCGGTAGGTCTCGCTGACAAGCGCGCCGACACGCATCGACTTGAGCAGGCGCTCAACGCCGAGGTAGTCGTGTTCTTCCCAACCGGCGCCGACAGCCTTTACCAACTTCGGCCCTGGTTGAAGGCCTTCGAGACACTGAACGAAACTCACCGAGTTTCCATTGTTTTCCGCGACTCACGCGCTGCTGCCGTCGTGCGCAGAGAGTCGAATCTCGATTGCCTCACGATCGCTCGCTACGGCCAACTCGATGCGATCTTCTCGCGCAGCAACGTGAAACTCGTGTTGTACGTCAACCATGATCCGATCAACTTCGAGTGCTTGCGATTCACTTCGATGCTGCACGTATACGTGGGGCACGGCGATAGCGATAAGGGCGTTTCGGTCTCGAATCAGGTGAAGGCCTACGACTACTGCTTCCTCGCCGGCCAAGCCGCCATTGATCGAACGTCCACGAGTGTGATGGCGTACCCGGCTGCCGATCGCTCGATCCTCATTGGCCAACCGCAACTCGATAGCGATGTTGTGGCCACGCATCCGGATCCGGAACGCAAGACGGTTTTGTATGCGCCCACGTGGGAGGCATCCCAGCCTTCCGTCTCGTACGGTTCACTCATCACCCACGGCCTCGCGATCATGCGTGCGCTGCGTGGCACCTACCGAGTGATTTATCGCCCGCATCCGCTCAACGGCGTGATCGACTCGGCCTACGGCGAAGTCGATTCGGCCGTGCGGGCGTTAGCCGATCGAGTCGATACGGATGTTCCGCTAGCGCAGTCGTTCGCTGACGCCGACGTACTTATTACCGACGTTTCGGCAGTCGCGCTGAACTGGCTACCCAACACGAAACCGCTCGTGATTACCAAACCTCGCGTGCCAATTCCGCCGTCGCGTCTCATGGAAACCTTGCCGCTGATGGAAGCCGGCGCTGATTTTGCCGCGATAATTTCCGAGCACCTGAGCGCCGACCCCACCGCAGCCGCGCGCGCTGAACTCATCGAGTACTACCTCGGCGATACCACGCCTGGCGTCGCCACTGCGCGTTTCGTGAGCGCCTGCACCGACGTCATTGCTCGCCGCGATGACTGGTGGGCAGCGCGTCAAGCCGACGGCGCCACCGGGCCCTAGCTAGTGCCTTAGTGCCCGCCACCAATAGCGGCTGGGCCCTCTCCCCTGCGGATGTCGATGACGTGACCCGTCATGTCGGCAACCAACACGTCGAGCGAGCGACGAGCTACTTCAAGCGAACTGAGCAGCGTGCCTTCTGGTTCTTCACCAAACGCTTTCGTGCGCATCGGTGTGCCCGTACGTTCCGGGTTAACACAGTTGACGCGCACCTCGCCTGCCCATTCATCAGCGAGCGCCTGCGTGAGATTCACCGTCGCGGCCTTCGCTGAACTGTAGAGCGAATAGCCCTTGCGTCCGCGCGTGTAAGAACTCGAGGTGAAGAGCAGCAGGGAGCCCTGTGATTCAGCGAGGAGCGGCTGGAACTGCTGGGCGATGAAAATCGGGGCAAGGTAGTTGATCTCGGTGGCGGCCCAGATCGTTTCCTCACTGGTTTCCACCAGATCGCCAATCGGCAAAACGCCAGCCGTGTTGACGACATAGTCGACTCGTCCGGCCTCGGCCAGCACCTTCGCGGCAGCAGCCGCGACATCTTCACGACGATCAACGTGGGTGCCAGTCGATGAGCGACTGAACGAGAAGACACGTGCACCGAACGATTCAGCCAACTGGGCAATGTCTCCGCCGATTCCGTACGACCCGCCGAACACGACCATCACTTTGCCGGCAAGCGCTGCACGATATTCGTCGTCGTCGAGCTCTATTGGGCTCTCGGCGGACGCCAACTGGAAGAGTTTGTCGGCGATGTACACGTCAATCGGCTCTGTCACCTTCATATTGCGTTCGTGGCCGTTGACCACCGCAATCGGCACGTCCGGGCAGTAACGCAAGACAACCGTGCAGTCGTCGGTTGCTGCGAAGTTCGGGTCTTTCCACGCGAGTTCGTAGGCGCGACGAATCACCGAACTGCGGAATGCTTGAGGCGTCTGGCCGCGACGCAACAAGTCACGCCGCAAAACGTCTTCGATGGTGTCGAGTTCGCCCGATTTCTCGGCGTGAACTTGCACGATCGTGTCAGCCGACGGGATCGCCGTATCGACGGCTTCGTGGTCGGCGAGCGCCGCCACAACGTCAGCAATGATCGTTTGAGAAACCAGTGGGCGCACTGCGTCGTGGAACAAGACATTGCACTCATCGTCGCCGAGTGCGGCCAGCGCGAGACTCGTGGTTTCGTTGCGGGTCGAACCGCCCTCAAGGACTTGCGTGACCTTCGGGTAAGCGCCATCGCGCACGATCGCGTGTACCGGATCGAGGTGACCTTGCGCCATCAAGATGATGACTTCGTCAATATCGGGCGCGTCGTTGAACACAGCAATGGTGTGCTCAAGAATCGTTTTGCCCGCGATCTTGATGAGTTGCTTGGGGATGGAAAGACCGACTCGAGTTCCGGTGCCACCAGCGAGGATGACAGCCACATTGCGCAATGTAGTCACCAGACGAGGATACCTGCCGTCTCGCTAGACCTCGGGACGCATGACGGCTTCGTCCTGCTGCGACTTCCACTGACGAAAACCCTGTTCGTCCACGCCACGACGCCAATAGGCAGAAACCGAAATGTCGCTGCGCGCCACCCTGCCATCTAGCAAATAGGGGCGCACTGTCTTCAGCAAGGCCGATTCGCCGTGCACAAAAGCGTGAACTCGACCAGCAGGCCACTCCCACGATCGGACCGCATCAAACAACGCGTCAGTCTCCCCTGGTTGCATCTGGTCGCGGTGTAGCCAGTTCACCTCAACGTGCGCAGCCGTTGGCAGATCAATTTCGTGCGTGCGGTCATCGACTTCCAGGAAAGCTGTCGCGCGGGCATCCGGACTCAATACAGCCAATGCCGCCAGAATCGCTGGAATCGCCGACTCATCGCCGACAAACAGGTGATGGTCGGCAGTTGGGTCCGGTCGATATCCGCTACCGGGCCCTTCGAAGGTGAGCACGTCTCCTGGTTGGGCTGAACAGGCCCACGGGCCAGCGAATCCTTCGTCTGCGTGCGTCACAAAAATGATGGCAATCTCGCGCGCTTCTCGGTCGATAAACGGCACCGAATAGGTCCGTTTCACTTCGCCAGCATCGGACTGAAAAATGAGTTTTACGTACGTGTCCGTGTCGTCGCCGTGTTGTTCGGCATAGGTGTCGAAATCTTCGCCACTCAACACAACCCGGCGTAGCGATGGCGAGATGTCTTCGACACGTTGCACCTCGAGTTGAACGCGTACCTTCTGTCGTTTCGCCACAATGTGTAGCCTAACCGCGTGAGCCAAGGTCTAAACACTGACAACTTCGATAACAGCATCCGCCCGCAAGACGACTTGTTTCGGCACGTCAACGGGCCATGGTTGGAGTCTGCCGAGATACAGCCGGATCGCGCCACCGCGGGAGCGTTCGTCGATTTGCTTGACGAATCCGAACGAATCATTCGCGAAATCATCGAACGGTGCGCCGAGGCACCCACTAGCGATGACGAACGCAAGATCGGCGATCTGTATCGCAGTTTCATGGACACCGAGCGGATCGAAGAACTCGGGGCGCGCCCTTTGGCTGACGCCCTGGCACTCGTCGATTCGATGGAGTCAACCGCGGATTTGGCCCGCGTTTTAGGCGCTCTCGAACGCAAGGGCACGCCTAGCGTTTTCGGCATGTGGATCGGGCCCGATCGCGGCAACCCAGACCGCTACATCGCGCACATCGTGCAATCGGGGTTGAGCCTGCCCGACGAGTCGTACTACCGCGAAGAACAGTTCGCTGAGATTCGCGAGGCATATCGCTCACACGTCGCGGCGATCTTGACGCTCGCCGGTTTCGACGACGTCGCTGCCCGCACCGAACGCATCGTCGCGCTCGAGACCGAGCTCGCGAGTCATCACTGGGATCGCGTTGCGTGCCGCGATGCAAACAAGACCTACAACCTCATGACAGCGGCCGAGTTGCAGGAATCGTTGAGTGCTTTCGATTTCGATGTCTGGCGTGCCGCAGCCGGGGTCAAGGCCGCCGTTCTAGACGAGGTTGTCGTCAGCCAACCCTCGTTCTTGACGGGGCTCAACAGTCTCCTCACCGAAGATCGACTCGTCGAGTGGCAGGACTGGCTGCGGTGGAAGATCGCGCATAGTGCCGCCTCGTATTTGAGCGATGATTTCGTCTACGAGAACTTCAACTTTTATGGCCGCACGCTCTCGGGCACCGACGAAATTCGTCCGCGGTGGAAGCGCGCGCTTTCGTTCGTGGAAGGCGCGATGGGCGAAGCGATCGGCAAGATCTATGTAGCCGAACATTTCGGAGCCGAAGCCGGCGCGCGCATGGGCGACATGATCACCAACTTGATCGAGGCGTACCGGCTGTCGATCACGGGACTGTCGTGGATGAGCGACGCAACGAAGTCCGAAGCGCTTACGAAACTCGACTCGTTCACTCCCAAAATTGGTCATCCTCGCGAGTTCAAAGACTATTCAGGACTCGAGACTGAACCGGGCGACCTGCTCGGTAACGCGAATCGGAGCATGTCGCTTGAGGTGGACCGCGAGTTGGCGAAAATCGGCAAGCCGATCGATCGCGATGAGTGGTACATGACGCCTCAAACGGTCAACGCGTACTACAACCCCACCATGAACGAGATCGTGTTTCCGGCTGCGATTTTGCAGTGGCCGTTCTTCAGCATCGACGCCGATGACGCCGTCAACTACGGCGCGATCGGGGCCGTGATCGGCCACGAGATTGGTCACGGCTTCGACGATCAAGGCTCCCACTATGACGGCACGGGCGCTTTGCGCAACTGGTGGACCGACGAAGATCGCGCCGCTTTCGAGAAGATGACGTCGAGTCTGTTCGCTCAGTACTCCGCACTGAGCCCCGAAGGAGCCGACGGGCAAACGGTCAACGGCGAACTAACGATTGGCGAAAACATCGGCGACCTCGGCGGCTTGGCGATCGCGCACATCGCGCTCGGCCTAGCTACCGGAGATTCCCCCGATCCGATGACTGACGGCCTCACTCGGGATCAACGATTCTTTCTGTCGTGGGCCCAAGCGTGGCGCGGTAAGGTTCGCCCGGCTGAGACCGTGCGCCGACTCACGGTCGATCCGCACTCACCGCCAGAGTTCCGTTGCAATCAAGTGATCCGCAATATCAGCGCATTCCATGACGCGTTTGAGACGACCGATCAGGACGCGTCGTGGCTCGAACCTGCCGAGCGCGTTGCGATTTGGTCGTGATTTCGACCCGTATCTGACTCGGTGCGCACTATCGTGGCACCACAATCCCAAGATCACCACAGCCTCAAGATCACCACAGCCCCAAGATGAAGGAAGCGAATGAGCGAGAATCTACGTTTCGTCCTCGACGAAGCCGACATGCCAACCCACTGGTACAACATCGTTGCCGATTTCCCCACTCCCCCGCCGCCGCCGCTTCATCCAGGGACGCGCGAGCCCGTCGGACCTGACGATCTCGCTGCGCTCTTTCCGCCTGAACTCATCGCCCAAGAAGTGACCACGGAACGGTACGTCGAAATCCCCGAGGCCGTGCGTGACGTGTACCGCCAGTTCCGCCCGTCACCGCTCGTGCGTGCTCGCACTTGGGAGAAAGCGCTCGGCACCAACGCCCGCATTTATTACAAGTACGAGGGCGTTTCTCCCGCCGGTTCACACAAGACCAACACTGCTATTCCGCAGGTCTACTACAACTCCATCAACGGTGTCACGAAACTCACCACCGAGACGGGTGCCGGCCAATGGGGCACGGCGCTCTCGTATGCCTCGGCCTTCTTTGGCTTGGAATGTGAAGTGTGGCAAGTGGGCGCGTCCTTCGACACCAAGCCGCAGCGGCGCACGCTGATCGAGGTCTACGGCGGGACCGTGCATCGCTCGCCCAGCCAACTCACCGAATTCGGCAAGACACTCCCGGCAGACCATCCTGGTTCGCTTGGCATCGCGATTTCTGAAGCGGTCGAAGTGGCTGCGCAAAACGATTCGATCAAGTACGCACTCGGCTCAGTGCTGAACCACGTTCTGCTGCATCAGTCGATCATCGGCGAAGAAGCACTCAAGCAACTCGCGATGGCCGGCGAAGAGAGCGCAGACATTGTGGTCGGTTGTGCGGGCGGTGGCTCGAACCTTGCTGGTCTCACTTTCCCGTTCCTGCGCGAGAACTTGCAGGGTCGCACCTCGACCCGCATTGTCGCCGTCGAGCCGGCGTCATGCCCAACCCTGACGAAGGGCCAGTATCGCTACGACTTCGGCGACACCGGCGGAATGACACCGCTGATGAAGATGTACACGCTCGGGCATTCGTTCGTTCCGTCGCCAATCCACGCCGGCGGTTTGCGCTATCACGCGATGGCACCTCTCGTGTCGCACGCGGTTCACGAGGGATATATCGAGGCGGTTGCGCTGCACCAGCGCGAATGTTTCGAGACGGCACTCGAGTTCGCCCGCACTGAAGGCATCGTGCCTGCGCCGGAGTCCTCACACGCGCTCGCTCAAGCGAAACGGTTCGCCCTCGAAGCGAACGAGCAAGGCACCTCACCGGTGATCGTCATCGGCTTGTCGGGCCACGGCTTGCTCGAATTGGGAGCCTACGAGTCGTACTTGGCCGGGCGCCTCGAAGATGACGCCTTGTCTCAAGCCGATGTGGATGCTGCGCTCGCAGAACTGCCTGAGATCTGAGTCGCCCGCTGGTGGTTGTGGCGCTCTTTCCTGGAAGCGCAGCTCTAATGGAAGAACAGCGCCACAACCCACAGCATCGCTAGCGTGAGCGTGGCTCCAAGTTCAATCAGAATCGACAAGCCTGTCGCTTTGATCGCTACCCAGGTGGCGTCTTTTGCTGCCGTCGGGTCGTTGTGACGCTGCAATTCGGACAGGTAGGTGCCGAGGATGAATCCAATCGGCAACCCCACAATCGGAATCACGAAAAAGCCTGCGATGCCGAAAAGCGCACCGATGAGAATACTGCGGTTCGGGATGCCGTTACGCGACAAATATCGACCCGCAATAAGGAACTTCGCAAGCATACCGATGAGGATAATGACGATCGCGATTGCGAACATGGTCCAACCGACGGTTCCGCGTGTAATCAAGCCCCATACTGCGATTGCCCCGCCTGTCAACAACAAGCCTGGGTAGACCTGCACCACGGCACCGACAATGCCGGCAATCACGACAAGCGCAACGATGACGTCCAGAAGTACGTGCATATTCATGTAGTCGAGCCTGTCATGTTGTGTCCGTGCACTAACTCAGCGGGAGGCACTACGGATGGCAAGACTGTTCCTTCGGGCGCGGTGGGACAATAGGGACGTGTCGAGTTCAGGTATGTCTATCCATCATCGGATCGTGGGGGCTCTATCGCTCACGCAAATCATTGGAGGTCTCGGAAACGGCGCTGGGCTTGCCGTCGGTGCCCTCCTGATTGAAGACATTTCAGGCTCCGCAAGCCTCGCTGGGCTTGCCGTCACCTTCATGATGATCGGTGCAGCAACCGTGACCGTGCCGCTTTCGAACCTTGCTCTGCGCTATGGCCGGCGTGTCGCACTCGGCGTGGGTTGGGCGCTCGGAAGCGTGGGAGCCGGGCTCGCAGTTCTGGGCGCTGTTCTTGAATCTGTACCGGTTGTCTTGCTCGCTTTTGCCTTGTTCGGTGTCTCTTCGGCAGCCAACTTACAGTCGCGTTTCGCGGCAGCCGACCGCGCCGAACCGGCATCCGTTGCCCGGTCGATCTCTATCGTCGTCTGGTCGACAACCGTGGGCGCAGTCGTCGGCCCGAATCTGACCGGCCCCGGCGCCGAACTGGCCGCAGTTCTGTCACTTCCAGCGCTTGCGGGTCCGATGGTTATTTCGGCCGCGTCGTTTGCCCTCGCCTCGTTAAGTACGTGGTTGCTCTTACGCCCAGAACCACTCACAAACCTCGCTACCACTCATTCAGTTAGGCCAACGATCAAAGACGCTCTGCCGCACGTTCGCGGTGATGTCGCGGTGGGCATCATTTCGATCACCATGTCGCACGTCGTCATGGTGTCCGTCATGGCGCTCACACCGGTTCACATGAAGCATCACGAAGCGAGTTTGTCGATCATCGGACTCACGATCAGCCTGCACATCGCCGGCATGTATGCCGCTTCGCCAGTGTTCGGCTGGCTAAGTGATCGTTGGGGGGCCGGACGGACAATTGTGCTCGGGCAGGGGCTGTTGGCTCTCGCTTGTCTCCTTGCCGGAACCGCCGGGGATTCGACCATGCAAATTACCGCCGGCCTCATCTTGCTGGGCTTGGGCTGGTCGGCCGCGGTGATCTCCGGAGCAGCACTCGTCACCTCGAGCAGCGACACTGACGTGCGACCGATTGTTCAAGGGCTGAGCGATTTGATGATGAACGTAGGCGGCGCTATGGGCGGGTTACTCGCCGGCGTGATCGTGTGGGCATGGGGCTTTGGCACGCTCACCGCTATCGCCTGCCTCGCCTTGGTCCCAGTGCTACTGGCCGTGTTCAAGTCGGGTTCAGTTCGCCCGAACTAACGCACTTCCCCTCGTGTGATTTCACTTTCATTACTGCTCCCGGACTGTTTTTGTCAGTTCGACGTTAGACGTGGACCGGGTACTGGATGCCGGTTCGGCGCGGTCGGCTGCCGCGAAACGCGACTGTAAGTTGGCT
>SSHC01000103.1 GCA_008017265.1 Aeromicrobium sp. | reverse complement strand
GGCCCGGCAAGACCCGCTCTGGGCCGTGCGCGAAATCGATCGAGTCGATGTCGAGTTCTGGACGCTCTTGCGCAATCCAGTCACGCATCTGTTCGGTTGCACCCGGAGGGCTTGTGCTTTCCAAGATGAGCAATTCGCCACCAGAAAGGACCGGCGCGATCTCGCGGGATGCCGCCTCCACATACGACAAATCTGCTCGATTGTCAGTAGTGATTGGGGTGGGCACCGCGATGATGTACACGTCAGCGTTGGTCGGCGTGGTGGTTGCAACCAGTGCGCCATCGGACACGACTTTCGCGAGCACTTCTTCGAGACCAGGTTCCACGAAGTGCAACCGGCCAGCGTTGATCTCATCGACAACGGCGGGGACTTTGTCTACTCCGATGACTTCTTGACCTGCTTGGGCTAAAACCACTGCGGTCGGTAAACCGATATATCCCAAACCGACAACACAAATACGCACGACAATGCTCCTCACGCCATACAAAGACTCAAGGTATCCTTGCACAAGACCCCGAATCATCCGCGAAACGGGCATTTGTGACGGTCAAGGAGACTCGTGCCGCTCAAGGTAATGCCGGTGTACGGCACACGCCCCGAAGCGATCAAGGTCGCTCCCCTCATCAAACACCTGCACGACAACGAACACACTGAAGCGATCGTCGCCGTTACTGGTCAACACCGAGAAATGCTCGATCAGGTCAACACCATGTTCGGCATCACCCCCGACATCGACCTCAACATCATGCAGGCCGGCCAGACTTTGCATGAAATCATCGAACGCACGCTCGCCGGGCTCACACCTGTCTTGCAAAGCGAACGCCCTGATTATGTCGTCACTCAAGGCGACACCACTACGACCCTCGCCGCGAGCATGGCCGCCACTTTCCTCGAGATTCCGGTGGTGCACATGGAAGCAGGTTTGCGCAGTGGTTCAAAGCGATCGCCCTTCCCCGAGGAAATCAACCGCAAACTGACGACCCAACTGGCCGACCTCCACCTTGCCCCCACGAGTCGCAGTCGCGCCAACTTGCTGGCCGAAAACATCAGTCCCGAAGACATCCATGTCACCGGAAATACCGTCATCGATGCGCTGCTGGAGGCCGTAACCTGGCGCACTGAACTACCAGTGGACGTGCAGAACTTCATTAACTCCGACCAACCCCTGATCGTGGTCACGACTCACCGTCGCGAAAACCTCGGCGATTCGATGTCAGCTAT
This sequence comes from Aeromicrobium sp., assembly GCA_008017265.1. Classification (GTDB taxonomy): domain Bacteria; phylum Actinomycetota; class Actinomycetes; order Propionibacteriales; family Nocardioidaceae; genus Aeromicrobium. The sequence goes on along the minus strand of SSHC01000103.1, from coordinate 6,592 downwards.
CGGCCGCGCAATCGGCCGCTTGGCTTTCGATTTCCCAGATGCCAAAATTGTGCTCCCGATTCACCGAAACCCTGCTGTTCGCGCGGCGATCTTGCCTGAGGTCGCCGATCGCGCGAATGTGTTGGTCACCGAGCCCATCGGTTATGGCGAGTTCGCGACGCTCCTTGACGCCAGCCACCTCGTCATCACAGACTCGGGCGGTATCCAAGAAGAAGCACCTTCGCTCGGCAAGCCCGTGCTCGTCATGCGCGACACCACGGAACGCCCCGAGGCTGTCGATCACGGGACGGTCGAGTTGGTCGGCCCCGACGAGAATCGCATCGTTGAACGCGCGTCGCTTCTCCTCACCGATCAAGCCCACTACGATCAAATGGCGCAGGCGACAAACCCTTACGGAGACGGCAAAGCCGGTGCTCGCAGCGTGGCCGCGATTCTTCATCATGCGGGGCTCGGCGAGCCACTCCCTGATTTCGATCCAGACGCTCGCTAAGAACGCTTCAGCCAAAACTAGAGCTGATTCAACCCAGCCACCGTTAAGGTGCGAGCCGGTCGACCATCCATTTACTACCAGCGCGCACGAATCGGATTCGGTCGTGCAAACGATCTGGCCGCCCTTGCCAAAACTCAAACTGATCAATGATGATCCGGAAACCGCCCCACTGGCTTGGTCGTTCTAGCTGATTGGCGGCTGTCCCTTCGCGCACGTCTTCGCGCACGTCTTCGCGCAACTCTTCGAGCGATCCACGCGAATCGACCGGGTGCGACTGGGGCGACGACGCTGCACTTACTTGGCTGCCGAACGGTCGACTCGCAAAATAGGCATCCGATTCAGCATCAGAAACGGGCTCCACCTTCCCTTCAAATCGGACCTGCCGGCCCAAGTCGTGCCACAGCATCACCGCAGCGGCACGAGGGTTCGACGCAATTTCGGTGCCCTTTCGCGAGGCGTAGTTTGTGTAGAAAACCGCGCCAGCCTCGTCGAGTTTCTTCAATAAGACGATCCGAACCGAGGGTGCGCCTGACTCATCTGCGGTAGCTAACGCCATCGCGTTCGGCTCGGCAATTTCAGCCTCAACCGCATTGTTTAGCCACGTCGAAAACAGCGCCAACGGGTCCGCGCCAGCGTCGCGTTTGGATAGTCCACGGTCCGCATAGGAGACACGCATCTGCGCGAGACGGTCTAGTGCCATGCACTTAGCCTACTGAGCAAGGCAGAATGAACTCATGACTGAAGTGCATCACGGACTTGAAGGCGTTGTCGCGTTCGAAAGCAAGATCGCCGAACCCGATAAGGAAGGCTCCGCGTTGCGCTATCGCGGTGTCGATATCGATGACCTCGTTGGCCGCGTGCCGTTCGAGAAAATCTGGGGCTTGCTGGTTGACGGCGAATACGAACCAGGACTCCCACCGGCCGAGCCCTACCCCATTCCGGTGCACTCCGGAGACATTCGCGCCGACGTACAAAGCGCCATCGCGCAGATGGCCCCCATTTGGGGAATGCGTCAGTTGTACGACATTGAAACGCCAGAAGAAGTTCGTGACGACTTGGCACGCACGGCCGTGATGGTGCTGTCCTACGTTGCGCAAGCCGCACGCGGTCTAGGCAAGCCCATGGTGCCGCAAGCTGAAATCAACAAGTGCGACACGATCGTTGAACGCATGCTGACGCGCTGGCGCGGAGAAGTAAATCCTGCCCACGCCAAGGCAATCGACGCCTATCTAGTTTCAGCCGCTGAACACGGCATGAACGCCTCCACCTTCACCGCGCGCGTCATCGCCTCGACCGGTGCAGACGTCGCCGCGGCTTTGTCTGGCGCAGTCGGCGCGATGTCCGGACCACTCCACGGCGGCGCACCGTCACGAGTGCTCCACATGATCGAGCAGGTGGAAAAGACGGGCGATGCCCGCGCCTACGTCAAAAAGCTCTTGGACGATGGGGAACGACTCATGGGCTTCGGCCACCGGGTCTACCGTGCCGAAGACCCACGCGCCCGCACACTCCGCCGCACCGCCAAAGAACTCCATGCCCCGCGGGCAGAAGTCGCCGAAGCGCTAGAGCAGGCTGCATTAGCCGAACTTCGTGAACGCCGCCCCGACCGCGTACTCGAAACCAACGTCGAGTTCTGGGCCGCGATTGTCTTGGACTTCGCCGAGATTCCGGCAAACATGTTTACCGCAATGTTCACCTCGGCTCGCACCGCCGGCTGGAGCGCGCACATTCTCGAGCAATACCAGACCGGTCGCCTCATTCGGCCATCGTCGATCTACACGGGACCCGCATCACGCGGTGCCGATGAGATTCCGGGTTGGAACCCGAAGTGGGCAAACGCCTGAGCCACGGTTCTTGTGGGACGTGCGGTTTCCGATTGCCCCCGAGTCATCCGGAAACCGCACGCTACATGCACTGATACCAATATTGCACTGGCTGCACGATTTCCGGGGATCGTCTCAGAATGTGACTAGTCGTTGCGCGCGGCGAGCGAAGCGTCGAACGCCGCGATGATGGCGTCCGCGCCGCTTGCCGCCGTTGTTTGGCCCGTCAAAAGCGCTTGACGTGACTCTTCGGTCACGCGGAGAACATCGGGGTCACTATGCAGGCGCTGTTCAAGCTCGTCTCGAACCAGCGACTGCATGAATTCGACTTGTTGAAGCGCGCGTTTTTCGGCCAGCCCATTCACGCCCATGAATTCACGATGGCGAACAATTCGGTTCCATACTTCACCGATTCCGGTGCCGTCTAGAGCGGAACACGTCAATACTGGCGGCACCCAGTTGTGCGTACCTGCGTAAACGAGACGCAGCGCGCCAGACAGTTCGCGGGCCGTCACTTCGGCTTCGCGCACTCGTTCTCCGTCCGCTTTGTTGACTGCGAGAACATCCGCGATTTCCAAGATTCCCTTCTTGATTCCTTGGAGTTGATCGCCCGTGCGAGCAATCGTCAAGAAAAGGAACGTATCGACCATGCCGGCCACGGTGATCTCGGACTGACCCACACCTACCGTCTCCACGAGGACCACATCGAAACCCGCAGCTTCAAGAATCGTCATCGCTTGACTGGTAGCGCGCGCCACTCCCCCAAGCGTGCCCGCACTGGGAGAAGGGCGAATATACGCGTTCGGGTCAACAGACAATTTCGCCATGCGGGTCTTGTCCCCCAGCACTGAACCGCGAGTACGTACGCTCGACGGGTCAACTGCCAACACAGCCACTCGATGCCCAGCATTCGTCAAATGAGTTCCCAGCGCCTCAATGAAGGTTGATTTTCCAACGCCTGGAACGCCTGAAATACCCACACGCACCGCATGGCCCACACGCGAGTCTGGATGCGCGACTAGGTTATTGAGCAATTCCCTCGCTTGGCTTCGATGGTCGTCGCGCCGCGACTCGACGAGTGTGATCGCGCGTGAAACTGAGGTGCGTTGACCAGCACGAATCGCGTCGGCAAGTTCAGCAACTGGAATCATCTGTGCGCTCACGTGGCCGAGTCTAGTCGGGTGTGTGCGTGAGTCAGCATCAAAACACTCGCGTGGTCTCGCGTAAACCGAAACTCGCGAGAGCGTCTGCCAATGCCCCCGCCACTCGAGCCGAATCAGGGCTGTCGTCCGCGACAAACGCGTTGACCGAAACGAAAACGCGGCCAAGAATGCGACCGCTCAAAAGGTAGAGGCTGCCACCGATGCGCACGTAATCATCAGGGTTCATGCCGGGCTCCACCACGCGAGCGATAAACGCGTCGGCGTCGCGACCGTCAATGCGAGCAATATTGGGATTCATAGAGCCGTAGTTGGAGCACCCAACCGGAACATCGTTCGCTCCCATCGCCATGGCCTCGGATTTGCGCACGACTGCTTTCGGCAAGAAGGGGGTCAACGGAAGCACGGCCAGCATTGCGTGCGATGCCTTCTGGAGGCGGGCGAGGGCAGCTTTCGTGGCGGTACGCAGCACGGCGATATCGCGCGCGATTTCTGTGGGATTGCAGGCGACCGTCACAGAGTCCAACGCATTCGCACGAGTGTCGTCGGGCGTACGCACGCTCACGGGAATTGCCAAACGAACCAAACCGTCGAGACCTCGACGGTCGAGCGCGTCGGCTACCTTGACCGCCACGGCCTGCATGAGCGTGTTGCTCGTACCGCCATGTGCGGCAGCAGCAGCGTCCCACTCCTCGCTCGCAACAAACATCCCCACACTATGGATGCGCGCATCGGCGGAGAAACTGGGCAGAGCGCCTCGCCCGCTGGGGCTCGCTTCCGAAGAGTTCGCTCCCCGAAGCGCCGCCGTAAGCCCGAGCAGCGCTTTGCCTACCTCAGGCAGATCTTTCACGGTCAACCATAGGTCGGCCCAAAACCTGCGAAACCGGTCACCCGTCGTTCGAGACGGGTAGCGTGGGCCGCGTCTCGCGCCAATGGCCGCATCAGCGATCGCTTCCAACTTGCACAAGCCGTCACCAAGAGCGTGCGGCGCCAAAAGCGTGACGGCCGATCCCCCGTCAAGCAGTGGCAAGACGGCAATTCGCCAACCCGGCCCGAACTCCGGATCGAGCGAAAGTCTTTCGACCATTTCGTCGAGCCAGTTGTACACCTGCGCACGGTCGCGCGCCTGAGACTCGAGGTGAATCTCAGGTACTTCGTCGATGCCGACCCACTTATGCCGACCGAACGGCACCGGTGACGTATCAATCAACCGACCCAAAAGTGTGTGCCCGAGGTGGTCGTTGAACGCCTCAAGTCCGGCCAGATCGATCGGCCGGTCAAAGAGCCACAGCCCCTGAAAATAGGGTTGATGCCCTAGCGCCCGCAATCCCAAGAACGAGCCTTGATCAATGTAGGCAAGCCGGGTATCAGTCAACACTCTGCAATCGCTCAAGTAAGTCGAGCGCAGACTCGGCGATAACTGTTCCGGGTAGGAACACTGCCGCAGCACCCATCTCTTTGAGCGTTGGAACATCATCAGGCGGAATAACTCCGCCAATGACGACCATGATGTCGGGACGGCCAAGATCGGCAAGCGCTGACTTCAACGCGGGCAGGAGCGTCAAGTGTCCTGCCGCGAGCGAAGAGACACCTACGATGTGCACGTCTGCGTCGACGGCTTGCTGGGCGACCTCTTCGGGCGTCGAGAACAGCGGGCCGACGTCAACGTCGAAGCCCATGTCGGCAAAGGCAGAGACGATGACTTTTTGGCCGCGGTCGTGGCCGTCCTGTCCCATCTTGGCGACCAAGATACGCGGACGACGCCCCTCGTTGACTTCAAACTGGTCTGTTGCTTCGATGACACGAGCGACGGCACCAGAATTGCCAGCTTCTGTTCGGTACACACCTGAAATAGTACGAATGATCGCTTGATGGCGGCCATAGATCTTCTCAAGTGCGTCGCTGATCTCACCCACGGTCGCTTTCGCACGAGCAGCATCCACGGCCAACCCGAGCAAGTTGCCGTCAAGCGAGCCGTCCCTCGAGGCACCTCGTTCGGCGCTGTTGGTCAACGCTTCGAGCGCCCTGCGCACATCGTCTTCGTTTCGTTCGGCCCGAAGTCGCTTGAGCTTGTCGATCTGGGATGCAAGCACGGCCTTGTTATCGACCTTGAGAACCTCGATTGGCTCTTCGTCGGGAACTTGATAAGTGTTGACGCCGACAACAACCTGCTGTCCCGAGTCGATACGTGCCTGAGTGCGCGCGGCTGCTTCTTCAACACGCATCTTCGGAATGCCCTCTTCGATGGCCTTGGCCATGCCGCCGGCCGCTTCCACCTCTTGGATGTGAGCCCACGCGCGATTGGCGATATCGTGCGTCAGTTTCTCGACGTAGTAGGAACCACCCCATGGGTCGATGGAGTTCGTGGTCCCCGACTCCTGCTGCAACAGCAGCTGGGTATTGCGGGCGATACGAGCACTGAAGTCTGTCGGCAGCGCGATCGCTTCGTCCAAAGCGTTGGTATGCAAGCTTTGCGTGTGACCTTGCGTGGCCGCCATCGCTTCGATCGCAGTACGGCCAACATTGTTAAATACGTCTTGCGCTGTCAACGACCAACCGGACGTCTGCGAGTGCGTGCGCAACGAAAGCGACTTCGGATTCTGCGGATTGAACTCTTTGACGAGGCGAGCCCACAAGGCACGCGCGGCGCGCATCTTGGCAATTTCCATGTAGAAGTTCATGCCGATTGCCCAGAAGAAACTCAAGCGCGGCGCAAACGCGTCAATGTCGAGTCCAACATCAAGTCCGGCGCGGATGTATTCGACACCGTCGGCGAGGGTGTACGCGAGTTCGAGGTCGTTCGTCGCGCCGGCTTCTTGAATGTGGTATCCGGAAATCGAGATCGAATTGAACTTCGGCATCTTTTGCGCCGTGTACGCAAAGATGTCCGAAATGATCCGCATGCTTGGTGCTGGCGGATAAATGTACGTGTTACGCACCATGAACTCTTTGAGGATGTCGTTCTGGATGGTGCCCGCCAGCTTCGACGCCGGCACGCCCTGCTCCTCGCCCGCGACGATGAAGAGGGCCAGAACCGGCAGCACGGCCCCGTTCATGGTCATCGACACCGTCATCTCGGAGAGCGGGATGCCGGCGAACAGCGTGCGCATGTCGTAGAT
>SSHC01000088.1 GCA_008017265.1 Aeromicrobium sp. | reverse complement strand
GCTTCTGCGCCAGGGCGAAGAACTTCAGTGGCGAAGTCAGAAATGACTTCAACCATCATTTGCTGGTCTTCAGTGGGGTTCAAGTCGAAAACGCCCGTGGGGTTGGTTGCAGGGCGTTCAGCATTGCCGCTGCCCTTAACCTTCTTGAACGAGCGTTGTGCCGTGCCGATGGCAGCGAAACCATTCTTGGTTCCGTGATAAACGGCCTTTTCTGTCACACCGCGAATGCCGAGTTTGTCGAGCGTCTTAGCTCCAGCCAACTTATTGAGAGCTGCGAGTCCAAGCGCCATAGGGTCCTTGCGAGCCACCGTGTGGTCTCCTCACTACAACGGATGCAACGGGTCGTTGCATTTCACATACCGATGGTATCTGAAATTTGATGTCGAGCGCCAGAGCGAAACAAAAAAGTCTTTCGTTACTCTGGTCACGTGCCAGATTCACAGTCCCGCCCCCTGCCGGAAAACGGAAAAGTCCTCCCTATCACTCGATGGGGTACTCCCGTCATGCATCACGAATTGCGCCAAGTTACTGAATTTAATGAGGAACTTCGCACGCTTGTTGCCGACATGACGGCAACAATGTATGCGGCTGAAGGCGTTGGGCTGGCAGCAAACCAAGTAGGCGTGGACCTTAAAGTATTTGTTTTCGACTGCCCTGACAACGATGGCGTTCGTGTCACGGGCGTCGTTTGCAACCCGGTGCTAACGCTCCCCGAAGGCAAAGACCGAATCCTCGACGTCGCAGACGAGGGGTGCCTCTCGCTACCTGGCGCGTTCGTTGAATGCGGACGCCCCGATATCGCGAGCGTCAAGGGCTTTGATGAAAACGGTGAACCGGTATCGTTCGACGGCACTGGGCTGCTTGCTCGCTGTTTGCAGCATGAAACAGATCACCTGCACGGCACCGTATTTGGCGACCGCGTCCCAGAAAAGAGCCGCAAAAAGCTCTACAAGATCCACAAGTCCTACGCCGAAGACTATCCCGAGGATTGGCCAGTCTCCCCAATGGTTCGCTGATTCTTTACGTGCGATCAACCGGCACACGAGTCTGCGAACCAAGACTTAGCTGTGGCGAAGCTGCCAGCAGGCAATCGCAACGCTCGCGGCAACGTTGAGTGAGTCGATGCCCTCTCGCATGGGGATCGTGACTCGGGCCGTCGCGCCGGCTTGCCAATGCGCGGTAAGCCCATGTCCCTCCGAGCCGACGATGAGTGCGACTTTGTTTTCCGCTGGCAACTCGAGTGAATCAAGATCCACCGAATCAGGCGCCAGCGTCATGGCAAGTGATTGGAAGCCAGCCGCCTTAAGTTCTGCCGGAAGCCTGTACCAATCGTCGACATACGCAAACGGGACGCTGAATACCGCACCCATGGACACCTTGATCGCACGCCGGTACCACGGGTCGGCACAACGCGGTGACAGCAGAATCGCGTCCCAGCCCAAGGCCGCGGCAGTCCTAAAAATTGCTCCGATATTTGTATGGTCCGCAAGATCTTCAAGTACCAGTATCCGCCGGTGATGCGAAAGTAGTTCCGCTGATGCAAGTGGCGTGGGACGTTCGAAGGCGGCCAAAGCGCCCCGATGCACATGGAATCCCGTCAGCGTCTCGATCTCGGCCTCGCTCAGCACGAAGATCTCAGCAGAACTGTCTTCGATGTGTGGGCCCAGATCTTCCAGCCAGCGTGGGCTGACCAAAAACGAACGTGGAACGAGGCCCGCCTCGAGGGCTCGCAGAATGATTTTGTGCCCTTCGGCCATGAACAAGCCATGTTCTGACTCGAGTGACTTTCGCAACTGCATATCGCGCAAATCCGCATACACCGAGAGGCGAGGGTCATCTGCAGAAGACACTTTCGTTACAAGGCTCACCGGATTAGGTTAGTGCCATGAGTCTTGAGAGACCTGTTAGCCCGAATCCATATCCACTCCTGCCAGCTGTCTCGGCATTTACTGTGACGAGTCGTGACATTGTCGATGGTCAGCCGTTAGACCCGGCGCAAGTCAATGCCCACGGCGACACCTCTCCGCACCTGTCGTGGAGCGGCGCACCCGAAGGCACCCAGTCGTATGTGGTTTCTTGTTTTGATCCCGATGCGCCGATCGTATCTGGATTCTGGCATTGGACTGTGGTCGATATTCCTGCGAATATCAATGAGTTTGAAGCCGGTGCTGGTACCAGTGATGCCACCCTGCCTGGAGGTTTCCACGTTCGCAATGACGGTGGCGGGCTCAATTTCGTGGGGGCTACTCCCCCGCAAAACGATCAGCCCCATCGCTACTATTTCGTGATTCATGCGGTCGGTGTGCCAACCCTCGGCGTCGATGCGAGTGCCTCACCCGCAGTGGTTGGGTTCAAACTCGCATTCAATACGCTGGGCCGCGCGATCATTATGGGAACCCACCAGTGGTAACACCAGATTGAGTACCCAAGAAAAGTTGAAGGTGGCCCACATGCGCGTGGGCCACCTTCAGTTTTCTTACGAGTCCGACTAGGTCAGGCAGGAGGCTCCTGTGGGGGGTCAGCCTGCGAAATCGGTGCCTCTGCTTGACGCGCTGCCTTGAGTGCTTCTTCGACAGCAGCGTTCGTTGTTGTATCAATCGTGCTCGCCTCGGTGACTTCTTCATCGAGGTCGATGCGGTTTGTTGGCCCATCGCTCTTGACCGGAACAGACCCGAAAACGCCACCCAAAGCGCCAACTGCCTGCGTGAACTCGGTCGGGATGACGAATGTCGAGTTGTTCGGGCCAGCAGCGATTTGCGGAAGCATCTGCAAGTACTGGTACGAAAGCAAACGCTGATCGACATTACCGTCGTGAATCGATTGGAAGACCGTCTCGATCGCGCGACCTTCACCTTGAGCACGCAAGATAGCTGCTTGCTTTTCGCCTTCTGCTGTCAAAATTGCCGACTGCTTCTGACCCTCGGCGCTCAAGATGGCCGCTTGCTTTTCGCCTTCTGCCGTGAGGACGGCCGACTGACGGTCCCCTTCGGCAGTCAAAATGGCGGCGCGCTTGTCGCGTTCGGCGCGCATCTGCTTTTCCATTGCGTCGATGATGGTGGGTGGCGGATCGATGCTCTTGAGTTCGACACGGCTCACCTTGATGCCCCAACGGCCGGTAGCTGCATCAAGTTCGGCACCGAGAGTCCGGTTGATTTGGTCGCGGCCTGTGAGCGCATGCTCAAGCGTCATGCCACCGATGATGTTGCGCAGAGTGGTCATCGTGAGTTGGTGGATACCGTCGATGTAGTTGACGATTTCGTACGTCGCTGCGACCGGGTTGTTGACCGTGAACAAAATGACGGTGTCGATTTCGACGGTCAAGTTGTCTTCGGTGATGACGCCCTGTGGCGGGAACGAAACAACCTGCTCACGTTGATCGATGCGATACTTCACGCGATCGAGGAACGGAACAATAAAGTGCGGCCCTGGATCGAGTGTGGCGCGGTACTTGCCGAGTCGTTCGACGATTCCTGCGAAGTTTTGCGGAATGATCTTCAGCGACATTGAGGCCGCCACGATCATGAGGAACAACAGCAGCAAGATAACTGTCAGCGCGGCTCCCATACCGGTGATGTACATTTCAGCCCTTTCGTTTCACGATGGCGGTTGCGCCATCAATTTCTGTCACAACAACGAGTTCGCCTGCAGCGATATGTTCGTTCGAATCTGCCGGCCGAGCAGACCAAAAAACGTCATCGATACGAATTCGGCCATCGAGATGATCGACTGGTTCCGCAACGACTGCGGTTGCGCCCACGAGCCCCTGATGACCCGAAGGCAACGTTGGCCCGTCATGGACTTTCGCAGCGACCCGAGGTCTGACCAGCGAGAGTAGGAACGCGGCAGCGACACCGAATGCAACAAGTTGCCATTCCAAATCGACGCCCGTGGCGGCAACACCAGACGCTACGAACGCAGCGATGCCCAACATCAGGAAGATGAGTTCCCCCGCAGTGAGTTCAAGCACGCCCAAGACGACGCCTACGGCGACCCACGTCACCCAAATATCGCTTCCTAACCAATCCATCATGTGCCCTTTCAGTTAGCGCGCCTACGCGCTGGCGTTCGCTTCGCAGTGAATCGTCCGTCGCTGGACGTGATTTCAAGTTTTTGACCGAACGCGCGGGAAAGCGTTTCGGAGGTGAGAGTTTCGGCGATGGGCCCGGCCGCGACAATGTCGCCCTTTGCAAGCACGAGTACGTGCGTGAAGCCGACCGCGATGTCTTCAACGTGGTGTGTCACCATGACCATTACCGGGCCAAATCGGTCAGATGTAAGTGATTCGAGTGCAGCCACGAGGTCCTCGCGAGCCCCTAGATCAAGGCCCGCCGCGGGTTCGTCAAGCAGCACTAACTCGGGGTCAGTCATCAACGCGCGAGCGATCAATAGGCGTTTCTTTTCACCTTCAGACAAGGTGCCAAAAAGCCGGCCGCGCAAGTGGGCGATACCGAGTTCGGCAATCATGCTGTCCGCTTGAGCGTAGTCTTCGGCGCTGTAATTCTCGCGCCAGCGACCGGTCACGGCGTAGGCGGCAGACAAGACGACGTTTTCTACAGTTTCGCCGTTGGGCAAGCGCTCTGCGATGGTCGTGCTGGTCATGCCAATACGGGGACGCAACTCTGAGACATCGACAGCCCCCAAAGTTTCGCCGAGTAACTCGACTGTCCCCGACGTCGGGTGTCCCTGCGCACCAAGCAGTTGCATCAGTGTGGTTTTACCTGCTCCGTTTGGCCCAACAATGATCCAATGTTCGCCTTCGTTGATGGTCCAACTGATTGAATCGAGGAGTCGTTTGCCCGAACGCTCAACGGTGACATCAGTCAAGCGAAAAACTACGCTCATGGAGCCTCTCAATCCGAAGTGCAAACGTTCAAGACCAACCTATCGCGAGTTCCGACCTCGATGCGGCTAACCTCGTATTTGATGACGGATTCTTCTTCGGTTTTGGCTCCTGCAGTCAATCTCACCGACCCCACAGTGCTGGTCACCTTGATTGGGCCTGATCAAAAAGGCGTTTCGACGCGGCTTTTCAACGCCCTCGCGGGTCACAACATCGAAGTGATTGATGTTGAACAACTTGTCGTCCGCGGTCGACTTGTCTTGAGCACGCTCGTGAGTAGACCCGCCGACGTTTCGACGTTTGCTAGGGACATGGACCGAGTTTCGGCCGACGTTGGCATGGAGTTGTCCATCGAATACGGAACGGGCGATAATCGCCCGAGACGCGTGGGTCGGGCTCAAGTGACGTTACTTGGCGCTCCGCTTGATCCTGGGGCACTCGCGGCCATCACCGAAGGAATCAGCGGACTAGGTGGCAACATCGACCGAATTTTCAGACTCGCTCGCTATCCCGTTACGGCGATTCGACTCGATATTTCAGGTGCGGATCCAGATGAGCTTCAGCGTGAACTTCCCCGAATTGCACACAGTTTCCGAGTTGATGTGGCCGTGCAAGAGAACGGAATCCTGAATCACGCACAGCGCCTTATCGTGATGGACGTCGACTCCACACTGATCCAGGGTGAAGTCATCGAAATGTTGGCGGCACACGCCGGCTGTGAAGCCGCCGTCGCCGAGGTCACGGAGCGAGCAATGCGCGGCGAAATCGACTTCGCTGACTCGCTTCACGAACGTGTCGCCCAACTGGCCGGCGTTCCCGAATCGGCCATCACTGAGGTGTACAAGTCGCTCCAATACACGCCTGGAGCGCGAACCATGATCAGAACACTCAAACGGCTTGGCTATCGGTTCGCGCTCGTGAGTGGCGGATTCACGCAAATTATTGAACGGATTGCGGCCGATCTTGGCATTGACTATTGGGCCGCCAACGAACTAGCCATCGCCGACGGGAAACTCACCGGAACCGTGGTGGGTGACGTTGTCGATCGCGCCGGAAAAGCGACGGCACTGCGTACGTTCGCCGAACAGGCGGGCATCAACATCAAGAACACGGTCGCCATCGGCGACGGCGCGAACGATCTGGACATGTTGGCTGCGGCAGGGCTAGGAATTGCCTTCAACGCCAAACCGCTCGTTCGTGAACAAGCACCCACGTCCGTCAACGTGCCGTATTTAGATGCGATCGTCTATTTGCTTGGTGTCACGCGCGAAGAAATTGAAGCCGCCGATCGTGCCGACGAGCCTAACTAGGCCTGATCTTCGAGACGGAATCCGATCTTCATCGTCACTTGGTAGTGCTCGACTTTTGAATCCTGGATATGCCCACGGATTCCGACAACTTCAAACCAATCTAGGTGGCGAAGCGTCTCGGCTGCGCGAGCGATGCCATTGTCGACAGCTTCAGACACGCCTTCAGATGAAGTGCCAACGATTTCAGTAACTCGGTAGGTGCGATTCGTCATAAAGACCATCATGCACCACCGGCCTAGCGCCAGAGCGTGTGCGCGGGCGTACAGTGGAGAGTATGGCTCGCCGGCATAATGAGGACGTTCCCTCAATCACAAGCGCGTCGGATGCGCAAAGCAGGCTCATCGACAAAAAAGAGCGTGAATATCTGATCCAAATGGCAATTCGGGTCGTTTGCTTTGTGGGTTTTGCGTTCATTGACCACCCCATCCGGTGGGTGTTGCTCCTCGGCGCCATCATCTTGCCGTATACGGCCGTCGTGATTAGCAATTCCTCCATTCGTAATAAGGGCGATGGTCCATCGCCTTTTGGTGGGTCGACAACTGCTGTCGAAAACAAACAGCGTGCGATCTCGTCTGAATCTAGCGAGGACTGACTGCGTGTTTCGTTTTCTCTTGAGCCGTCGTTGGCTTGGGCTTGGACTATTCGTCGTCTTTATGGTCGTTGCGTCGTGGTTCCTCGGAAACTGGCAACTAGACCGTTGGGACACACGAAAGGCGAATAACGCGCGCGCCGAAGCGCATATGAACGCGGCCCCCGTCGGCCTTGACGCCATTCGCAAACAGGATGGGTCGATCGGCTCCGCCAGCGAATGGACGCGCGTGAAGTTGACAGGCACATTCCGTACGGACGCCGACGTTGTCGTGCGGTTCATGAACCGGAACTCGAGCCCTGGCGTCGATGTGGTGACGCCATTCGATACTGAAGACGGCGAGACCGTCTTGGTAAATCGGGGCTGGATGGCGGCCACGAACGATGGCGCCCGTCCGGCCGACATCCCTCCCCCGCGAACTGGCACAGTGACCCTGGAAGGCTGGTGGCATCCGAACGCTCATTCGGGCGGAAATGTTTCGACCCCGATTGACGGTACGGTACGGGCGATCAATAGCGCCTCGTGGAAGAGCACGCTCGGCACGAAGGCAGTCCCGGGCTATATCGCGATGCAAAAGCCACAAGACGAAGGCCTACTCCCCCAAGAACCGCCCGAATTGGGCAATGGCCCGCACTTCTTCTATGCGATTCAATGGTTCTTTTTTGGGCTGCTCGCGATCTTTGGTGGTTTCTGGTTTGTGCGGGTAGAACTCAAGGAACAACAGGCCGCTCAGGCCAGCGTCACCAAGTCCAAGTAGTCGTCGGACCAGAGGTCTTCATCGCCATCAGGCAACAGCAACACTCGATCGGGGTTCAACGCTCTTACAGCGCCCTCATCGTGTGACACCAGAATGATCGCGCCTTCGTAACGGTGGATCGCGTCAAGGACCTCCGCGCGGGACGCGGGGTCAAGGTTGTTGGTGGGTTCGTCAAGTAGCAGTACGTTCGCGCTCGACACGATGAGTCCGGCGAGGGCCAGACGTGTTCGCTCCCCGCCAGATAACACCGCGGCAGGTTTACTCGAATCGTCACCGCTAAAGAGGAAAGCCCCCAAGACGCTACGGGCCTGGGTGTCGGTCAGATCAGGTGCCGCGTGCTGCATGTTTCGAGCACAGTCTTATCGAGATTCAGCGTCTCATGTTCCTGCGCAAAATAGCCCACCTTCAGGCCGTGGCCGGGGGCGATCTGGCCGGTGTCTGCTTCAAGAGTGCCAGCCAAGATCCGCAAAAGTGTGGTCTTACCGGCGCCATTGAGACCCAAAATGACGACTCGGCTGCCACGATCGATTGCCAAATCTACGTCAGTGAAGATCTCGAGGGATCCATACGATTTAGACAGACCAGTAGCCATGAGCGGAGTCTTTCCGCATGCTGAAGGCTTCGGGAAGTCGATCTTGGCGACCTTTTCGCTCTGGCGAACATCGTCAAGACCCGCCATCATTTGTTCGGCTCGCCGCAGCATTTGCTGGGCCGCCGAGGCCTTAGACGCCTTGGCGCGCATCTTGTTGCCTTGCGCGATCAACCGTTCTGCTGTCTTGGTGGTGTTTTCACGTTCGCGCTTACGGCGAGCTTCATCTGCCTCACGTTGTTTGAGGTAGTTTTTCCATCCCATGTTGTAGATATCGATGGTGGCGCGATTCGCGTCGAGATAAAAGACCTTGTTGACCGTCTCTTCAATGAGGTCGACGTCGTGGCTGATGATGATCAAGCCGCCGGAATAGGTTTGCAAGAATCCACGCAACCACGTGACCGAGTCGGCGTCGAGGTGGTTCGTTGGCTCATCGAGCAGCATGGTGTCAGCGTCACTGAACAGGATGCGAGCCAGTTCTATGCGGCGTCGTTGACCACCTGACAACGTTGATAAAGGC
>SSHC01000100.1 GCA_008017265.1 Aeromicrobium sp. | reverse complement strand
CTTGGCTGCTGTCGCGACCTTGCCACCGATGGCGAACTACGCCGGTGCCCCGCAAGAGACAGTCATGCTGATTGCCCTGTTGGTGTGCCTGATTCCGACCACCATCAGCGCCCTGCTGTCGGCCATTGGCATCGCGGGAATGGACCGACTCGTTCGCGTGAACGTGCTCGCATTGTCTGGCCGCGCAGTCGAGGCCGCCGGAGACGTCAGCACGCTCTTGCTCGACAAGACCGGCACGATCACCTACGGCAACCGCCAAGCATCACGCTTCGTTCCGGCTCCCTGCGTCCAAGACAGCGAACTACGGGACGCGGCGCGGCTCTCAAGCTTGGCCGATCAGACTCCAGAAGGAAAGTCGATCGTGGATTTGGCAAACCAACTGGGTGCAAGTCATCTGGACGAGCCTGCGGGCGCGACGTTTATTGAATTCACGGCTCAGACCCGCATGTCGGGCGTGGACTTGCCCGATGGAACCGAGATTCGTAAGGGTGCAGGTTCAGCCGTGGCAGCCTGGCTCGAGGAAACTCTTCCTACCGCAATTTCAGACATCATTGCCGAAATATCTACCTCCGGTGGAACACCGTTGGTCATTGCGCGGCGTGTACCCGGCCAGCCCGGACACGCGCTCGGGGTAGTGCACCTCAAAGACGTCGTCAAAGACGGCATGGTTGAACGCTTTGCCGAACTTCGTGCCATGGGCATCCGGACCGTGATGATCACGGGAGACAATGCGCTTACCGCGCAAGCAATCGCTGCCGAGGCAGGGGTCGACGACTTCCTCGCTGAAGCTACGCCTGAAGACAAGATGGAGTACATCCGTTCTGAACAGGCTGGTGGACGACTCGTTGCCATGACCGGCGACGGCACGAACGATGCCCCGGCGCTCGCCGCCGCAGATGTTGGTGTTGCGATGAATAGCGGCACCGCTGCTGCCAAAGAGGCCGGCAATATGGTCGACCTCGATTCCGACCCCACCAAACTCATCGACATCGTTGAGATCGGAAAGCAACTCTTGATTACCCGCGGAGCCCTGACAACGTTTTCGATCGCCAACGATGTGGCGAAGTACTTCGCCATCATTCCGGCAATGTTCGTTGCGGCATACCCTCAACTCGATCGCATCAACATCATGGGGCTGGCGACACCCGAGTCCGCGATCCTTTCCGCGGTTATCTTCAACGCGCTGATCATTGTGGCGCTCATCCCGATCGCACTGCGAGGCGTCAAGTTCCGCGCCGGATCTGCCAGCAGCATCTTGCGGCGCAATCTCCTGGTGTTCGGACTCGGCGGCCTTATCGTGCCGTTCCTCGGAATCAAAGTCATCGATCTTGTCGTCTCAGCGCTACTTGGAGTTGGTTGATCATCATGTTCATCAATACGGTTATTGATTTTTCTCGACAAGCATTCGCTTCGCTGCGCACCTCGCTGCTGTTCGCCGTTCTTCTTGGCATCGCCTATCCGGCATCGGTGTGGGGCGTGGGTCAACTCTTTGGGGAAAAAGCCGAAGGCCAGCCGATCATCGCGCAAGGACACATTGTTGGTTCTGCACTGCTCGGCCAGAACTTCGAGGGCAGTCGTTGGTTCCATTCTCGACCGTCTGCCGCCTCCTACGACACTCTCGCTTCAGCCCCGAGCAACCTCGGTCCGTCAAATCCGGAACTCGTGGATCAGATCAAGGCCCGACGCGCCGAGATCGCCGCCACCGAGTCCGCATTGGCAGGTCAAATCCCGACAGATGCCGTGACCGCCTCCGGTTCAGGTCTCGACCCACATATTTCGATCGACTACGCCGAACTTCAAGCACCGCGGGTCGCGGCATCGAACGGGCTCGACCTTCGTCTAGTCAAGACGCTCATCGAAAAAAACACGGACGGCCGCGTACTTGGCTTTTTGGGTGAGCCCGGAGTCAATGTGGTCAAACTGAACGTCGACATTGCTGCCGCTACCCAGTAGTTCACCTACCCGAGGGAGAAACTAGGTCTATGGAACGAGGACGACTTCGCGTCTACCTGGGTGCCGCGCCTGGCGTCGGCAAGACCTTCGCGATGCTCGACGAAGCCCAACGGCGCCGTGAACGAGGCACCGATGTTGTTGTCGGACTCATCGAAACCCACGGTCGGCCAAATACGATCAAAGCGATCGGCGAACTCGAGGTGCTGCCACGACATTCAATCCATTACAAGAATTCCGACCATGAGGAAATGGACCTCGACGCGATCATCGCACGAAACCCGGAGGTGGTCTTGGTCGATGAACTCGCCCACACCAACATCCCTGGGAGCCTAAACGAGAAGCGTTGGCAAGATGTTGAACTCATTCGCGATGCCGGAATTGAAGTCATTACGACGGTCAACATCCAGCATTTGGAGTCGCTCAACGATGTTGCCGAATCCATCACCGGGATTCGACAACGCGAGACAGTTCCCGACGCAATTGTGCGAGGCGCGGATCAAATTGAACTCGTGGACATGAGCCCCCAGTCGTTGCGGCGACGTATGGCGCACGGAAACGTTTACGGGGCCGACAAGGTCGATGCCGCGTTGTCGAACTATTTCCGCGAAGGCAACCTGACTGCACTGCGCGAACTCGCGCTCCTGTGGCTTGCGGATCGAGTAGACGAGGGCCTCGACCGTTATCGAGACCAGCACGACATCAAAGGGACCTGGGCCACCCGAGAACGCATTGTTGCCGCCGTCACTGGTGGTAAGGACTCGCTCACGCTCATGCGACGTGCCGCACGCATCGCGTCGCGACGAGCCGGCGGCAAATGGATGGCACTCTACGTCACTCGCCAAGATGGGCTCAGCGGCATTTCAGCCGAACGCCTGACTGACATTCGGGCAAAGGCCGAAGCGCTCGGCGGCACATTCCACACCACCATGGGCGACGATCCAGCCGAAGCAATCTTGGATTTTGCGCACGCCGAGAATGCTGATCAGATCATTATTGGAACAAGCCGCCGTTCTCGCCTATCGACTGTCTTGCGCCCCGGGATTGGTGAACGAGTCGTCGCAGACGCGGGCGATATCGATGTTCATATCGTGACCCACGACGACGCTCGGAGCCAAACGCTAAGGCCGTCAGCACCCCAAGCCAAGCTCAGCAAACAACGCAAGTTGTGGGGATTCGTTTTCGCCTTTCTGGCTCCCATCACCGTGGGGCTTCTCATGAAACAAGTCTCAAGCCTCCACGAGACGATGCCCGAATCGATGGCGCTTCTCGCGGTCGTAGTCGTCACCGCTCTCATTGGCGGACTATTCCCGGCAATCGTTGCAGCCGTGTTGAGCGGCATCCTGCTCAACTTGTTGTTTACGACACCGCTGCACACGCTCGCTATTTCCGACCCCGGAAACGCGGTTGCGATCCTGATCTTCGTCGCGATGGGAATCTCTGTAGCTCTCGTCGTTGACCGATCAGCTCGACGGACATCCGATGCGCGCCGGGCTCGCGCTCAAGCGAACGCACTCACCGTCTTGTCGCACAGTTTGCTGAACTCAGGCCATGACCTCAACGGTTTGCTGAACTCGGCTTGTGACATGTTTTCGGCGCAGGGGGCAGCAGTCATTCAACTCGACGACACTGGCCCGAATACGGTGCTCGCCCAAACGGGCGAGGCTCCGCATTCACTTGAAGATGCCGATATTTCTACCGAGTTGGACGAGACCACATTCCTCGTCCTCAAGGGTGGAAATCAAGGCGCATCCGAACGCGGACTATTGAACGCGTATGCGGCTTACGCCAAAGTCATGGCCGAACGCCAACAGGCGGTTCAAGCCGAGATTGAGCGCGCACGGTTGTTCGAAGTTGACCGGACGCGTACTGCCCTGCTTGCTGCCGTTTCTCATGATTTGCGTTCACCTTTGGCTGCTATCAAAGCATCGGTTTCGAGTTTGCGTGATCCTGCTGTGACGTTCTCCCAAAAGGACCAAGACGCGCTTCTCGAAACCATCGAAGACTCATCAGACCGCCTCAATCTTTTGGTGACGAATCTCCTCGATATGAGTCGAATCGCGACACAGGCGGTCTCTGTGAACATCACGGAAGTCAACGTTCTCCTCGCCATCGAACGGGCGATCGCACCGCTGGGTTCACGTGAGCGTTTCTTGGTGTCCGTTGATCAAGACTTGATAGCGCTCGCCGATCCGGGCCTTTTCGATCGCGTCATGGCAAACATTTGTGAGAACTCCATCAAGTACACCCCCGCCGACACGCCCATCCGGATCGATGCGGCCGTGACTCCCGATATGACGGTGATTCGTGTGGCCGATACGGGGCCTGGCATTAACGATCACGACCGCGAACGCCTTTTCGCACCGTTTCAACGTCTGGGGGATGTTCCTCAAGGCGACGGAGTTGGACTGGGGCTCGCTGTTGCCCATGGTCTAACTGAAGCCATGGGTGGCAAGATCAGTTCGGAAGACACGCCCGGTGGAGGACTGACGTTCGTGCTTGAACTCCCCCGGTATCAGGAGGGTTCATGACGTACGTGCTTGCCGTTGACGACGATCCGGCGATCCTGCGCACGCTCTCGATCAACTTGCGTGCGCGAGACTACGATGTTGAGACGGCACCCGACGGCGCCACAGCACTTCGCCTCATCGACGAACGTATTCCCGATGTCATCTTGCTCGATTTAGGTCTACCAGATGTTGACGGAGTGACAGTTCTGACGCAGGTGCGCACGTTCAGTCATGTGCCCATCATCGTCGTTTCGGCTCGCACCGAACCTGACGACAAAGTTGAAGCGCTTGATCTCGGCGCAGACGACTTCATCACGAAACCGTTCTCGATGGACGAACTCATGGCCCGCATTCGAGTATCAACTCGACGAACGAAGATCGACGGCCCGCCACTGACGTTCGACTTTGACGGACTCGTCCTCGACATCACCGATTCGAAGGCCGAACGTGACCGCGAACCCATCCATCTCACCCCAATCGAATGGAAAATTGTCGAGACGCTCGCGCTCAAACGCGGCCATCTAGTGCGCCAAGGCGACTTGCTTCAAGCGGTGTGGGGCCCCGGTTATGACCGGCAAACGAACTATCTGCGTGTCCATTTGGCGAGCATTCGACGCAAACTGGAAGCCGATCCGGCTCAACCTGAAATTTTCATCACTGAACCCGGTATCGGTTACCGAATGGTGTGAACGCCTCGCTGCTCAGTCACAGCCAATTCTTGCGTTTGAAAATGATGTAAAGGACGACTGAACCGGCCAACATGAGCCCGAGTGAGAATGCGTAGCCGTAGCGCCAAAGCAGTTCTGGCATGTGGTCGAAGTTCATCCCGTAGATCGACCCGACGAGGGTTGGTGCGAAGAAAATTGCCGCCCAGGAAGAAATCTTCTTGACCTCTTCGTTTTGCGCAAGCGAGGTTTCAGTCATCTTTTGCATTTCTTCGTTTTGCCGTTGCGCGACGAGCGCGGCATTGACGTTCAAGATGTTCTCGAGCAATGCCCGGAACCCGTCAACACGATCAGCGATCTTGATCACGTGGTCTTGAACGTCGCGCAATCGTCGCCGTAGTTCTTCAGCGACGTGATACTTGTCGAATCCTTCGCGGAGCGAGGCGATCATGTCGAGTAGTGGCCGCGTAGCGCGTTGAAACTCGATCACTTCGCGCAGGAGCGTATAGATACGTTTTGAAACGCTCGGATCGCCGTCGAACACTTGAAATTCGATCTCATCGATGTCGTTCTCGAGGCCCGCCACGACCGGTCCATACTCATCAACGACTTGATCGAGAATCGCATAAAGAATTGCTTCAGGACCTAGCGCGAGCAATTCGGCGTCGGCCTCGAGTCGGGTGCGCACTCTGCTGAGGTCCGGGGTCTCGGCGTACCTGCTGGTCACGACAAAACTCGGACCGGTCAAGACGTGCAGTTCCCCGAACTCGACGCGTTCCTCAAAGTCGATATATCGCGCAGTCCGCAGGACCGTGAAAAGGATGTCGCCATACCGTTCAATCTTCGGGCGCTGGTGGGCAGCCACCGCGTCTTCCACGACGAGCGAGTGAACTTCGAGTTCTTCGGCAACGGTTTCGATTTCGCCAAGCGTTGGCCGGTAGAGGCCAATCCAACCGATTCCGCCCGTGCGTTGCATCGTCTCGAATGTGAGGTCAAGAGAAGGCGGGGTTTCAACGCGACCGCCATCAACGTAAACAGCGTTGTCGACGATGCTCATCTCAGCCTCCATTGTTCGCCCGAATCATGTACCGATGTTTCGGCATTATCGCCACTGTACGACGAAGAATGACATCTCGATTTGTGACGCGCCCACGATCCGACCTTCGGTGAAATACACGCACATCAGCATCGCTGTTGAGCTCACTGTCGTGATTGGCGTCACACCATGTGAGACGCTAGCAAGATGAAGAGACTTCGCAAGTTCCTGGTAGTGGCGATAGCACTGATCCTTGTTGCTGGTGTTGCCGGCTACTGGTGGCAACGTCCGATGGTTCTGACCGGGACTGGCTATGCCGCACATAACGCGTGCGCGGTTGAACTTGTGGCCGGTCGCGATAATGCCGCCGAGGATCTACCGCCAAACCCGCTAGTTCCTGTATTGCGAAGTGCAACCAAAAACGAGAGGACCACCGCGAGCATCTTGGGGCTTTTGGGCAAGCAACACGCCGTATTCACTGAGGGGTTCGGTTGCGCTGTCACCGCTGATCCGCCGAAACTGCCACCACCCACCCCTGTGACCGCCACGGGAAACCCTTTTACGGACGCTCCCGTGCCCCAAGCGTCTGCTGCGGTCGAAGCCGCCTTGGATACGGCATTGGGAACCGAGTTGAACGCGACCGATCGCGCTGAACTTGGCACACGAGCCGTCGTGGTGTTCAAGGACGGCGAAATCGTTGCGGAACGTTACGCCGACGGGTTCGGCAAGGACACGCCCCAGTTGGGTTGGTCGATGTCCAAGAGCGTCACCAACCTCATTGTTGGTCGACTCGTAGCGCAAGGCGTCGTTTCGCTTGACGACGCACAACTGCGGCCCGAATGGACTGACGACCGAAGCAAGATCACCATTCGACAACTTCTCAACATGACAAGCGGTCTGGAATGGGACGAGACGTACGCGCTCAACACTGCCATCACGCGCATGCTCTTCATGGAACCAGACATGGGCAGCTTCGTCGCATCGTTCAAGTCTGCACATAAGCCCGGAACCTATCTCCAGTATTCGAGCGGCAGCACCACACTGCTGTGTTCGATCCTTGCCGAGAAGGCCGGCGGTGCGAATCTTCCTCGAGATCAGATTTTCGCACCGCTCGGACTTTCGAGCGCGGTCATGGAGACTGACGGCAGCGGAACGCCCGTATGTAGTTCGTACATGTGGGCAACCCCGCGCGATTGGGCGGCAGTCGGGCAGTTCGCCCTCCAAGGCGGCACCTGGAACGGTGAACAACTCTTGCCTGCGAACTGGATGGCTGAATCTACCCAAGCGGTCGACGTGGAGTCGCACGAAGATTCCCCCTACGCGAGTGCGTGGTGGCCAAACGAAGGCCCCGGCGGTGCTCTCGAGTATGCGGATTTGCCAGCGGACGCCTACTTCGCTCAAGGCCACGATGGCCAACGGATTCTCGTCGTGCCGTCAGAACAACTCGTGGTCGTGCGAATGGGGTTCTCCCCCGGTGTCGACGACATCAGGACCACGAAGCTGACAGCCGATCTCATCTCTGCTTTGGGCTAACAAAGTCGCCACGTGGTCAGGCTCAGGTGAGGGAAGTGGCCGCGCGGCGATGGCCCGCATGGTCACGATTTAGTCCCGATTCGTCAGGAAATCGACACACCTTGTGTTCTAGAATCCCCTCATGCGAATTACTCGGGCTCTCGTCACATTGGCTTCCTCACTGTTCTTGTTTGGCGCACTGGCTGCCCCCGCCCAAGCGGCGCCAGTTGGGACTCCTTGGGTTGTTGCCTCCACGCCAACCTCGCTCACGCTTGACTGGGCGAGCAAGAAGGGTGTGTCGAAATACCGCATCTACTACTCAACGTCATTTGGCGGAGTGACTTCGAAGAAAGCCAAATCCAAAGTGGTCAAGGGTTCGGCGGGAACAGTTTCGGGGCTCAAAGCCAACACGATGTATTGCTTCCAGGTGGCGAAGAAATCCGGATCAAGCCGGTCGCCTCGGTATTGCCACAGCACGATGGCCCAAGCAAACAAGTCGACCGCTGCGCCCATCGGAGTTTCGACGTTCAACATCTGCAGTGTGGCGTCCGGTTGCGCAGCGTGGACGGCAAGCCGCGAGAATCTCGTTGTCCAACGAATCGCTGAATCTGCCTCAAGCATCGTCACCATCCAAGAAGGATCCGGCCGAATTGGCGTGCTCGAAGCGCGACTAGAGGCGCTCGGTTTCGCGTTGGCCTCCGCGAGCACAACCGAAGCGGTGTTTTACCGAACGAGCACGTTCGAGCCCGAAACGCAGATCGTGAGCGAGGAAGAATGTACCTGGGAAACGGAGACATTTGACGGTGACTCGAACGACTGGCCCACCGAGAATGGCTTCCATCTGGATGTCAACACCGATACCGGATGGTGGTGGAATCCGTCCACTTACAAGTGGGAACGCGACGTCGAGGTATGCACCGACGTACCAGTGGAGCAACCACTAGCCGGAGATTTCCATTTGGGCGGCAACGCAACTGCCGCGTGGGCAACGCTCCGCTACAAGCCGACGGGTAAGACCTACACCTTCGTGTCGGCCCACCTCTCGAGCGGAAAGTCCGCTGCGAATGATCGTTCGCGGGCGGCAGAAACACGCAACCTCGTCACGTCCGCGCTCGCGCTGGGCACGGGCAAGCGGGTTGTGTTTGCGGGCGACTTTAATTCGAACCGCAGTCGGGCGACGGATGCACCGCGCATTGAGTTTGCCAAGTACGGAATTACAGACACCTACCAGCGGTCGTCGTCCTACAAAAATGCGCGATTCAACTCCTATAACGGCTGGGACAAGAAGCCTCGAATCGGCACTCTGTACGGCGATCACGTCGACGGTATTTTCGCGCCCGCAAACTTCGGTGCGAGCCATTGGCAATCGATGGCTAAATTCAGTGGCAGTAACTACGCGACTCCGCATCCCTCAGACCACAATCTTGTTCGCGTCAATGTGTGGCTTGACTAATCAGCTACGCCCTGCTGCGCGATACGCTCGCGTTGAACCTGTTTCTCTTGGCACCACAGGTATGCTGGCCCGAGTTTCATACTTTTAGGGAGATTTCGTCATGACCGTTCGCAAGATTGCCGCCGCGTTGGCAGCCACCACGCTCACGTTTAGTCTGGCCGCTTGCGGAAGCAGTCAAACGGTTGAGGAAGCGTGCAAGATCATCAACACCGAATCGAAAAAGTCCGCTGACAAACTCTCTGACTTCGATCAATCTGATCCGAAAGCGACTGCAAAGGCGATGAAGCAATTCAGCGCAGACCTCAACCGGATCGAAGACAAACTCGAAAACGAAGAAGTCAAGGCTGCGTTCGAGGGAATCGCCGACCCATACGAAGATCTCGTCGACATTTACGAAGATGTTGCCGCAGCCGGCAAAGACGCGAAGAAGGCCAAGGCAGCCACCGCGAAGCTCTCCGAAGTCGGAACAAAGATTCAAAAGGCAGGCGAGAAGTTCGACGAACTGTGCCCTGCTTACGCTGCCACGACTGAATGAGACTCGCATTCGGTTTCACTGCGCGAGATTACGACGCACTGCGAGCTAATGTGAACCGCGACGGATTCGTTGCAGATGGGCGTCACCGTGTCAGAAAAGATCGATTTCAAGAAAACGTTTAGTACCTATCACGCGAAGGTCGGCGTCTTCGACATCGTCGAGGTGCCAATCCAGCGCTTCCTCATGGTCGACGGCGCAGGCGACCCCAACACGTCACCTGCATACGTCGACGCACTCGAGGTGCTCTATCCGTTCTCGTACGCACTCAAATTCCACAGCAAACGTGAACTAGAACGCGATTACGTCGTGCCACCACTGGAAGGTTTGTGGTGGGCCGAGGACATGTCTTCGTTCACGTCTGAACGCGACAAGAACGCTTGGCAGTGGACGATGATGCTCTACGTTCCCGAGTGGTTGTCTGCCGATGATGTCGAGGTAGCACGCCTTTCAGCAGGAAAGAAGCAGCGACCAAGCGCACTCGACAAAGTCCGTTTCGAAACCCTCGACGAGGGCCTTTGTGTGCAGACCCTCCACATTGGCTCGTATGAGGACGAAGGCCCCGTGTTGCAACGAATGCACAACGACGTCATGACTACTGAAGAACTCACCATGACGGGAAAACACCACGAAATCTACTTGAGCGATCCGCGTCGTGTCGCGCCAGAAAAACTGCGAACAATTCTGCGTCAGCCCGTCACTCGCCGGTTCGATGGGCCGGCGAACACCCCTTAAGTCTTGACCCGAGTGGGTTCGTCTAGTTACTCAGGAGAGAGGGTCGTCGATCAGTTTACGCACGGCGTTGCGAGACAACAGCAGAGTTACCGCAAGCAAGGTCACTGACACAAAACCACCCAGAACCACGTCTCCATCAAATACCAGGGCGATCAGCCCAAGTATCAAAATCTTGCTCCCGATCATGATTCCCCACAATACGAGCCCGAAAAACGTCTTGCCCACTTTCGATGTGTTGGCCCGAAACCGCGCCACGACTGCTTTCTTCAAAATCAAGACCATCTCAAGCACGATCTTGAGTAGAACGGCTGTCACGAGCGAGTGCGTGAACGTTTCGCTAATCACACTCGGCACATACTCGACAGCGAGATTCAACACCACCACGTAGACGAATACATCCACGACATCAGCAGGGTGCGCCCGCACCCAAGCACGAACTGGCCTGCTCGATCCGGCGGAAGCGGCTTCGTGACTCGAATGCGGCTCAGTTCCCATAACAACCATTGTCAGTGGCGTTTCGTTCGTAATGCCCGTCGACTCGCCATTTAGGTGTCTCCCTATTGACTGCTGGTCGGCCGCAGCATAATCTACAACCAAATGGTTGTAGATACTCGTGCTGATGAAAACATTGACCGGATCTTCCGAGCTCTTGCGGACTCGACCCGCCGAGACATAGTGCGCCGAACGCTTGCCTCGACATTTTCAGTCTCTGAACTTGCCCGCGAATACGACATGAGTTTCGCGGCCGTGCAAAAACATGTTGCGGTACTCGAGGCCGCAGACCTAGTCCAGAAAATCCCCAACGGGCGCGAACGGATCATCAAAGGTAACCCCGCAACAATCCGCAAAGCTCAAGAGCTTCTCGCACAGTTTGAACACCTGTGGCGAGATCGCATTGATCGCCTCGATGCATTTCTCGCCGAATAACGAATCTTGCCCAATACAAGGAAGGCACATCATGCCAATCACAAGCTTTACGAGCGATATCGAATCACTGACCATGACGGTGGTCGCGGATTTCACGGCACCTGTCGAACGACTTTGGGATGCCTATCTCAACCCGCGTTCAATTGAACAGTTTTGGGGTCCCGTCGAGTATCCAGCCACCTTTTTCCGGCACGACGGGTTCGTCGGTGGCCTCAGCAACTATTGCATGACGGGCCCGAACGGTGACACAAGTCGCGGCTACTGGAAATGGACCCGGGTCGAAGCCCCGTTGCTATTTGAAGTTCTCGATGGTTTCGCACTCGACGACGGCACACCGAACGATGCGCTGCCGTCGATGCGTATGGTTTTCGAGTTCACCGAGACCGCACTAGGCTCACGTGTCACCGCCACGACCCATTTCAACTCGGTCGAAGAAATCGAACAAATCATCGGAATGGGCATGGAAGAGGGCCTGCGTTCGGCGATGTCCCAAATCGACGCTGTGCTTGCCGACCTTGCCGAACTGGTAGATGTGTGGGACGCCGAACTGCAACTTCTTGGAACCAACCAGGCTCGGATTTCGCGCATTATTCGCGGACCCATCGATGCAGTTTGGCGCGCGCACACCGAACCGGAACTTCTCCGCCAATGGCAGACAGGTCCCGACGGCTGGAGCATGCCCGAATGCGAGATGGGTGCAACCGAAGGCACCTCGTTTAAGTACACGTTCCGAAACGACGATTCGGGTGAGACCTTCGGGTTTGTCGGAGAGGTAATCGAAGTCGAGACTCCGCACCGCCTCGTGTCAACAGAACGCTTCTGCACGCCTGACAACCCACAGGGCGAATCCAGTCCCGAAACACTCAATGAACTCACGCTCAACTCGTGCTCAAGCGGAACCCTGCTGACATATGTCATCACCTATCCCGACGCCGATACGCGAGCAGAGATCCTTGCTACCGGCATGGTCGACGGCATGGAAGTGAGTTTTGCCCGACTGGAATCTCGCATTGACTTGATTTGACGGCTAAATCAACCAGAATTGTCGAGAAATACGTGCGAAATGATTGAAGCGTGAACGATCCGTTGGCAAGATCAACAAGTGATCTATTGCGTAAAGCAATCTGACAAGGCTCCCGCCATTACTCAGCCGGTACCAGTTCGGGTCCCGAACCATCGTGCGTGCATTATTGGCGCGGGTTCTTCTGGTTTGGCGGCCGCCAAGAACCTCTACCTAGCCGGCATCGATTTCGATTGCTTCGAAAAGGGCGGCGCAATCGGCGGAAACTGGGTTTTCGACAATTCGAATGGCCAGTCTGCCTGCTACGAAACACTCGAAATCAATACGTCCTGTCCGCGGATGGCGTTCTCTGATTTCCCGATGCCCAAGAACTATCCCCCATACGCCAAGCACCATCAGGTCGCTGCCTATTTCGAGTCGTATATCGACCACTTCGGCTTCCGCGACAAGATCACGTTCAATACGACGGTTACCTCAGTCACGCCAGGTCCCGACGGCGGCTGGCTCGTCACGATTGACGGACCCGATGGCATAGCCACCAACCACTACGATTCAGTGCTCGTAGCCAACGGGCACCACTGGGATCCTCGCTGGCCAGAACCTGCCTACCCCGGCACCTTCGATGGTGAACAAATTCACGCGCACTCCTACCGCTCGGGCGATCAGCTTGACGGTCGCGAAGTCGTGGTTGTTGGCGCTGGCAACTCTGCGATGGACATTTCGGTTGAAGCGTCGTTCCGAGCCAAGTCGACATACTGGTCGGTGCGGCGTGGACAGTGGGTGCTGCGCAAGATGCTTCTGGGACGCGCGAGCGATCAGGTGGCGTTACCTGGCTGGTTGCCCTGGTGGGCAACGGCGGCACGGCTGCGTTTTGGGGCATTCGTTTCAGGTGACATGACGAAATATGGTTTGCCGAAACCGCCACACGCACCGGGCCAGTCGCACCCTGTCCAATCTGAACAGATTCGCCAACGCCTCAAGGCGGGCGCGATTGATGTGCGCCCTGGTATTGAGCGACTCGACGGCGACGGCGTTGTTTTCACTGACGGTTCACGCGTTTCAGCCGATCTGATCGTTTGGGCGACCGGCTACAAAGTGTCGTTCCCGTTCTTCGATGAAGCGTTCTTGACCGCGAAAGACAACGATCTGCCGTTGTGGAAGCGCACGATTCATCCCGATCTGCCGGGCCTGTACTTCATTGGCCTGTTGCAGCCTGTCGGTGCTGTGATGCCGCTCGCCGAAGCGCAGAGCGAATGGGTTGCTGAGATCATCAGTGGCACCTACACGCCACCGTCTACACACCAGATTCGCGCTCGCATGAACGCCGACCACGAACGCAACAAGCGTCAGTTCTATTCGTCGCCCCGTCACACGATGGAGGTCGACTTCGATCACTTCATCTGGGATCTAAAGCAGGAACGCACGGCAGGCCGAGCTCGCGTTTCCGCCTAGCGCTGCAGAAGCGCGACAAGCATGAGAGGCAGCCCGGTCCGGACTGCCTCTCATACTTGTTTGGAACGCGATTGCGTCAGTCGACGGCGATGAGAACGTCGGATGCCTTGACAACGGCATGGGCCTGTTGGCCAACCTCGAGTGCCAAATCGTCAGCCGCTTCGTTGGTGATGGATGAAGTGATGATGGTGCCATCCACGTCAAGTTTGACGTGTGCAGTAGTAGCACCACGCACTACTTCAACGACGGTACCGGTGAGAATATTGCGAGCGCTCAACTTCATTCGTGATCAATCCTTCGAGTCTGTGTAAGAGCCCTCGTCTGATACGCGAACTCCGAATTTCACGTTCAACGCTACGCCTTTCTGAGGCTAACTCAAGTCGTATTTCGAGCTGAAAAGTCGGCAAATTTTCAACACGACGCAGGTGCCACCCGCTGGCACTTTGAAGCCCGCAAATGCGATTGTTTTCATCACGGGTGAATCCGAAATCGCACTCTTACTGCGCTGAAGATTAACGCATCTTGAACAATGTGGAGACGTTTCAAAAATAATTGACCGTCTATTTAGAACGGTCTTGACACTACCGTTTCAGTGTGAATAGATACCCTCATGACCAATTCGACTTCCATGCCCGTTGTTCCTGATCTCGCTGAACTGAGCGTCGCACTCGAATCTGCGATGCAGCGCACGATCGCTATCGCCCGCTCAGGCGGCGATCCAAAAGCCCCCGTTCCGAGTCTGAACTGGAATGCTTCCGAAACAGGCACCCACCTCATGTGGGCGCTTTTCGCTTTCGCTGGAGCCATTTCTGGCGAACCTCTCAACGCCGGATTCCCAGAGGTCTCGTGGGACAACAACATGCGTGACTATCTAGCCGTCATCAACGACCAAGCGCTGAGTGCGAGCGGCGAACGCTCCATGGAAGATGTCGCCGAAGGACTCGAACAGGCATACGAAGCACTCAAGAAGGTCATCGCGTCAAGCCCCAATCTCGAAGCGGCCGTACCCACGTCCTGGTACGGCCCTGACCAAACGCGCACAGTTGGAACCTTGTTGGCGCTGTCGGTTACAGAAACCCTCGTGCATGGCTGGGATATGGCGCGTGCGTTCAAAATCGATGGCGAGTTCACGGTCGAAGAAGCCCGCGCCGCGTTTCCCACGGTGATGAGCCAAATGCTCCCAATCCTCGTGAATCCGAACCTGCCTGACGGTTTCAAGGCCTCGTACGAAATCCGCATCCACGAAGCCACCCCCTTCGTATTGCGTATCGCTGACGGGAAAGCTGTCGCCGAACCAGCCGGTGAACCAGTCGATTGCATCATCACCATGAACCCCCGTTATGGGCTCCTCACTGGATTCCGTCGCGTACCGCTGTGGAAGGGAATCATCGGCGGTCATACGATGGCCGCTGGTGATAAGCCTTGGTTGGCGTTCAAGTTCCAGAAGATTTTTATGAGTGCATGAGTAGCGAATTAAACCCCACAGCAGCGTCCCTCCTCGGGTTTCTGCACGACGCGCCGCAGTCAGGCTGGGAACTGACTGCGGCCGTCCAAGCACAACTTGGCGGGTTTTGGTCGATCTCTCGCAGCCAAGTTCATCGCGAACTCCGACGCTTAGCTGAATTGGGGTTCGCCAGTGAAGGCACGAGCGGAAAACGTGATGCGCGGCCTTACGAAATAACCGTCGCCGGGCGGCAAGCGTTTGCCGAGTGGGTCGCGAAAGGCCCCGATGCGGCGACTGTCCGGTTGCCGCTCCTGCTTTTCGTATCGCTTGGTCGCCATATCGATCCCTACGTCCTCACTGGAATTCTGAACGAACAGCGCCAGAATCAAGCCGCACTGGTTCGTGAATACAAGGCCGCACAGCGAGTGATGGTTTCTTCTTGCGTCGATTCTTTTCGGCTCGCGACTGTCGAATACGGCATCACCACGGCACGCGCGACAGTCAAATGGATCGACGACGTGCTCGCTTCGATGGAGCCGTAGCGCACGGCGCCTACCAGCACATAGGACAAAGGCGTGGGGCTGCGAAGAAAAATCTCCGCAGCCCCACGCTTTGTTTTTGGCACTGATTTTGCGAGTAAATTCCGCTCAGTCTTTCGTGGCGAACAACGCGTTGTGAATGACTCCAGCGGCAACCGCACCTGCGATCGGCACGAGAATGAACACCCACAATTGGGTGATCGCGTCGCCACCGACGAACAATGCAGGACCAATCGAACGCGCCGGGTTGACCGAGGTGTTCGTGACGGGAATGGCGACGAGGTGGATAAGCGTCAGGATCAAGCGAATCGCCAGTGGGGCGAATCCGGCGGGGGCTTTCGCATCCGTGACCCCAAGAATGACAAAGAGGAAGATTGCCGTCAGCACGAACTCGACAACGATTGCAGCCGCGAGCGAGTATCCGCCCGGCGAATGATCACCGAAACCGTTCGTTGCGAATCCACTTTCAACAGCCGAGAACCCTGCTTGACCACTTGCCACGACATACAAGACGCCTGCGGCGGCTATCGCGCCAGCAACCTGGACTGCAATATAGGGGAAAACATCGCGCCATTCGATTCGCTTGGCGGTAGCCAAACCCAAAGTGACGGCCGGGTTGAAGTGACCTCCGGAGATGTGTCCGACGGCGTACGCCATCACCACGACAGTGAGACCGAAGGCGAGTGCGACTCCCAAGAATCCAATGCCGAGGTGTGTGTCACCCGACATGAAACCAGCAGCGAGTACGGCTGCGCCGCAACCACCAAAGACGAGTACGAAAGTGCCTAGGAATTCGGCACCGAGTTTTTGAATGAGCGTAGGCATGATCGATTCCTTTCAAACCTGAACGCAATCGTCCGAGCGACGGTTGCTCGTTGACACTACGTCGGTTCAACCCGCGATCTCGTCACCTTTCGCTATACGTTGGTGATTTTTCACGGAGTTGCTGACCGCGAAGCGCAACCATCGCGTCTCCATCCCGATCCCCCGGTCTCGCCACCACTTAGACTCTCCTCCTGCTCGACGAACGGCGCCAACTCATGCTCGACTTGCTCGACGGCAAGCCCGTTTCTCGTGTGCCCGTCGGGTTTTGGTGGCACTACTATTCCGTGCCCGCTCCCCTGCAGTACATCCAAAGCAAGATGAAGGGGCCCTCGAAGGTTCCGCCCGAAGTCATTTGGAAGATCCTCCCGAATAATCCGTTCAAGGGATATGACAGCCCGAAGATTTTCGCGAACAACCTCGCCGGCCACAAGCGTGACTACACGGCGCTGAAGCCCGACTTCGTCAAGATCATGTCTGATGGTTTCTTTAGCCATCCCTCAATCGTTGACAACAAAGTCTCTTCGGCCGAAGACCTCGCTGCGATCAAGCGGATCGAACCCACCCATCCGTGGATCCGCAAGCAGGTTGAACTGGTCAAGAATCTTGTCGAGTTTTACAACAACGAAGTGATGGCCTTTTACACGGTCTTCGCGCCGATTCAACAGTTCCGACTTTTCATCGAATACATCATCAAAGATGTTGATGGTTTTCAAACAATGCTGCTTGAACATAAGGAAGCCGTCGCACGCGCGGCCGAAATTATTGCCGACGACACCATCGTGCTGCTCGAAGCACTCAAGGCTGAAACTCGAATCGATGGCATGTTCTATTCCGTGCAATCGGCGCAACGCACTGAATGCGACCGCGCTCATCACGATAAATGGATAAAGCCATCCGACATGCGCGTCTTGAATCGGATCAACGAGTTGTGGCCGCACAACATCCTGCATGTGTGCGGCTATGAGCACTACCAAAACGACCTCGAGTACTAAGCCGCTTACCCCGCGAGCGCCTACAACTGGGCTGTTCACACCGAAGGCGTCTCGTTGGCTGCGGGCAAGGAGATTTTCGATGGCGTTGTGATCGGCGGCTTTGACAACAACGTCGGCACACTTTTGGCGTCGGGCACGCCAGCCGAGGTCGTGGATGCCACGCACACCACGATCGCCGAGGCGGGTCGCGACCGTTTAGTTTTGGGCGCCGACTGTACCGTTCCTGCCACGATCGGACTCGACCGTTTCGAAGTCGTTCGTCTTGCTGCTTCAGATGCTTCACGAACCACCTAATTCGTTGTTTCTTGAGACTCCGGTAGTAACCCCACGAGCCAGGGTGCATTCTTAGTTCATGGAACCGGCAAACAGTCTGCAACGCGCAGCCGATCTGGCTTTGGGCGCGGCGCTTACGGCAGCTCCCCACGCCAAACGGATCGCAACCGTCGCCGCGATCCCTGCGGTGATCACGTGGCGACTTGTGCGCAAACCACCGTTAGTTCCAGAGCGGTATGCGTTGGCGACGTTTGTGCACAACCTCGAAGACCGCGGCCGCGGTGCGCGCCTTCAGCAAACGGCAGTAGTTCTCGATGGCTCCATTCAATTGTTTGACGCACTCGTGCCGATCTTGGTCACCGCCACAGTTGATCGGCTCGACATTCCTGAGTTGGTACGCAAAGCGGTGACGAAAGACACCGTCGATGCGTTGATTTCCCAGGTTGATCTGGCCGATGTGGTGGATCAAGTCCTCACGCCAGAACTCATCGCGACGACACTCTCCCACATTGATCCGGTGGCGTTGACCGAAGCGCATCTTGACCCTGTGATGATCGAGAAGCTCATTGCACTTGCCCTGCCGCCGGTACTGACTGCGGCCCTCGCCCATCTCGACTTGACAGCAATCGTGCGCGAGAACGTCGACCTCATGGCCCTCACCAACGACGTCGTGGATCAACTCGATCTCGCTGGCATCACGAACGAAGTGATTGACGAGATTGATCTGCCGGGCATCATCCGCGAATCCACGTCCGGCGTCGCAACTGAAGTCGTCCGCGGGACCCGCGCGTCGGCAGCTTCAGCCGACGAGGCCATCGCGAACTTCTTCCGCGGCAGGAGAAGCGAATAATGCCTAAGACTCACACGATGTTCGAACTGCAAGGAAAACCCGCCGGCGTGGTGACGCGAACTATGGCGGGCGCTGTTGATTACGCACTCGTTTGGTCGACCATCGGATTAGGCTACGTCGGTTTCGCGGTTTTGGGTTTCCTTACGGATCCTCGTCGCTTCTCCTGGCCATCATTCCACGTGAGTTGGTTCGCGATCAGTGGCTTCGTGTTGATGTTCTTGTACTTGTGGTTCAGTTGGGCGACTCGCGGTAAGACTGTCGGTTCAGTGTTGCTGGGCACGCGTGTCGTGTCTGCTTCGGGCGGCAAACTCGATTTCGTTCGTGCAGGAATGCGTGCTGGGTTTGTCACGGTCTTCCCGATTGGCCTCTTCACCTGTGCAATTACACCTGGTTCGCGGTCGCTGCACGATATCCCACTCGCAACCAAAGTGGTTTATCACTATCGCGTCGATCAGGTCGCCGACGACGAAGTCAACCAAGATGAGTCCGAAACAGGCGAGAGCATCGATGCATAGTCCGTCCTGATAGCCGGCGCCAGCTATTATTCTCGATCTATCTTGACTTGCCTTTTCCGTTCGGTGTCGACTTTGGCAGTTTGTGCGCCACTCCAAGGTATTAAGTGAGAGTCTTAGGTGAGGTTTTGTCTGATTTTTTGGGGGAAAATGATTTTTCACGGAAAGTGGCCCACGGTGTGCGAGAGACTGAAAGAGGTTCCATTCGCACCCACTTGATTGAGGTTATAAATGTCAATTCATTTCTCACTTCCCACCCCCGCCGATTTCGAAGTTCTGGCTAAACCACAGGACATCGCGGTAACGGTTTATGTCGAGACGGCCCCGAACGTGGCCGACGCCGACCGAGCAAAGGTTTCGTTTAAGAGCGCCTTTGATGATGCACTCAATCAACTGGAAGATGCGGGCATCAGCCACCCGGTGCGCACCGAAATCGCTCAGTCGCGCGAGGAAATTCTCGATTCCGATATTTGGCACAAGCTGTCGCGTTCACTTGCGGTGTTCGTAGCACCGGGGTTCAGCGAAGTGTTCGTGTTGCCAAACAGAATCGAAGACCATTTCGATGCCGGAACTACATTCTCTCTCGGCTTGTTGTGGCGCAGCGTCACCCAAATCCAAGAAGCTTTTGCACTCACACTGTCGGCGAACGAATGGAAGCTCTGGCACGCCACGCCTACCGCTCGCGCGACCGAACTCGCCATTTCCGGCGACTATCCGGACAGCGCATCAGACGCGACGAACCGTGGCTCAGCCGGACGGGGCGATGATCGCCTCAGCGGAGACCCCTACGACTTGTACGCGAAACGAGTTGCCGATGCAGCTCAAACGGAATTGGCTGCAATCAACCCCGCTGGCAATATCCCGTTGTTCGTTTTTGCTGAAGAACAACTGTTGGGACGTTTTGACGTGCGGAAAGAGGGACGCCACCTTGAACTCGTGCGAGGAGCCGCCGATCGACTCACTGCTGCCGAAATCGATGAGGAAATTCGTGGCCGGTTGGCCGAGGTCAACACCACAATTACCGCAGCCGAATTGGCGAACTTGGGTGAGATTGATCAGAGCCGAGTCGAACACGATTTGGCCGCAATTGCTCACCTTGCGGCACAAGGTTCGGTTGAGGCCATGTGGTTCGATATGACTCAAGACGTCTGGGGCACGCTGAATCCGGAAACGGGCGAGATCAGTTACGCACCAGATGATTCGGGAGCGTTCACACCAGGTGTGGGCGAACTGTTCGGACAAATCGCCACGCTAGTGGTGGCCAAAGGCGGTCGCGCCGTCGCAGTTCGTGGATCGGATCTCGAGAACTGGGACGGACCTGTGGTCGCGCACTTGCGCTTCGCCCTCACCTGACAGTTCACCGATCCAGTACTCAACACCGCAGGTTGTTCGTGCGTCGGTAGGTGGGTGGCTTGTGCCCACCTACCGACGGATCGACGCAACCGCGCCTACCCAGAACGCAAAACGATCGCCACAAACGTCGCCGTGAATTGTCTGCGAACTTAGTTCGTAGACATCGCTTTCATCAGGCTGGCGTGGGGCCTGCAGGTTTTTCTTTACGTACGAGTTTGACTTGCTTCTTCAGTTCAGTGAGGAACATTTCGCGAATCGCTTTGGTGTCTTTTGCGGTCACTTCGTCGTTCGTCAACTTCACGCAGACACTCGCCCAGGCGTAGCCCATCGCTGTCGTGAGAGTGGCCGCAACGGTGGCGCTGATCGCGAGGGCCCCCACATTCGCACCCGGCACGAACTTCACCAAGTTCAAAACGACCGTCCGGCCATGGTTGGCGGCAGCCGCAGTGGCGGCGGTAGCAGCTAGTTTCGAGTCGGTGGCCGACATGCCGTAGATGTTGGAAATCTTGGCCATCATGCCCAGTTGAATGGGCACGAGGATCGCCGCATCTGAGAACGGGATCGGGCTCGCTCCAGCCGCAGCAGCAGCGGCTGCGGCAGCAAGCGTCACACTTTCGGCGCTCTTCCATTTGCGTTCAGCATCGACCACTTGGGCCGCATCTAAAGCCGCTTGCGCCCCTTCGGGAATGACGCGAAAGGTGGCATCAACGAGGTCCTTCGCGCCGTGCGCTTTTTGTTGAGTGAATTCGTCGTCGAGTGCGAGCGTCAGGTACACGCGCGGGTCCGCTAGTGGCAGGTTCAACGATTCAATATGCTGTGCCAGCGCCACCGCATCCGGATG
>SSHC01000038.1 GCA_008017265.1 Aeromicrobium sp. | reverse complement strand
GGCGTTCCCGCCATCAGTTCTACTTCGGGTTGTAGCAGGAAGACCGAACGGAACCATGGCGAAACCGACTCGCGGTAGTCAAATTCGTGAGCGTGGTCGCCCGCCATGAACGAAGCAACCGTGATCCACAAGCCGAAGCAGAGGGTGAGACCAAGAACGACGTACATCAACTTGTCGTTGCGCGTGGTTGCCATGAATACCGGACCGTTGGTGCGGCGACGGTAAATCAAAATTGCGAGCCCGGCGACGGTCAAAATGCCGGCTGCCGTACCAAGTGACAAAGCCGTGATGTGGTACATGTGATCGGAAATGTAGAAGAACTCCGTCCACGACTTTGGAATAACGAGACCGATGACGTGTCCGCCAACGACGAACACGAGTCCGAGGTGGAACATTGGCGAACCAACGCGCAGCAGTTTAGATTCGTAAACTTGGCTCGAACGGGTCGTCCAGCCGAACTTGTCGAACTTGTATCGCCAGAAGGTACCTCCGACGAGCAGCGCGATCACCACATAGGGCAAAACACCCCAGAGGAAAATGTTCATGTTCATAAGGTCACCTCTCCTGCGAGCGGCAAGAGCCGCGCATCGTAAGGTTCTAAGCCCACCGATTCAGTGGGTTGGATGGTATTGAGTCCGACCATCGCCATGACGTCAGAGCGCGTCTTGGGCGAAGGTCCTGGGAGTGTGCGGCAAATGGCAGTGATGACGTCGACGTAGGGAGATTCGTCTTCCTCAAGGGCTATCCGCAATAGTTCGATGCTGGCGCGGTACTCCTGCAAAAGCTCCGAACCCTTGATCGGATCGGCCACGGCCGCGTATTCGAGCACGATCGTCAAGTGATCGGGCAGCTCGCCACCGGTCGCAACAAGAAAACCGGTGTCGCGGTACTTCTGCTTGAAGTAGGCAAGAACTTCACCTCTTCGGCGAGTGTCACCATCGGTCCAGTACGAGAGATGAAGTGCATGGCGCTTCGTCATGTCGAAGGTGTCGACGTATTCGTTTTGCTGCTTGTCTAGTGGCGCCGTCTCGAGGTGATCGAGAAACCGCAGCATCCGAACGCGGATTTCTCCTTCACCAAGCTCAGACACCGCTGCCCGCAATTGCGGCACCTGAGCCACCAAGGTCTCATCGGGGTACGACAAGCACCACGATGCGACCTGATGAGTGACTCTGTGATCAGCCATTTTACTTGTCCTTGTCCTCGGGGAACATGCCTTGCGGCGTTCCGTTCCCGTCCCAGTTCAAGAGATTGACTCGATTGCGAAGCGCGTCATCGCTTGTTGCCGAGTCGCCTTCCTGGCGCTGTTTAAGTGCTTGGAAGGTTTCAATCGCAACGGGCACTGGACCGCCACTTCCTTCGCCGAACGGGCCCGATCCGCCCATGCCTGGGCCATCTTCAAAGTCGAGCGAGCAACCCATTTCTTCAAGTTCGTGGGCTTGTTCGACGTGTGCCTTCGGGATGACGTAACGGTCGTTGTACTTAGCAATCGCCAACAGGCGATACATCTCGTTCATTTCCTCTTCAGTCAGGCCGACCGATTCGGGAATGGCTGCATTGGAGTTGCGTCCCAAGTTGATGTCTCGCATGTAGGAGCGCATCGCGCCCAACTTGCGCAACACTGCGCTGACCTTTTCAACATCTCCCGCGGTGAACAATTCTGCGAGGTATTCCATCGGAATTCGCAGAGCTTCGATCGCACCGAAAATGTTGCCGTGGTCTTCCGCGTCGTGGCCTTGTTCGGTCAAGATGTCGACGACGGGCGACAACGGTGGGATGTACCAAACCATGGGCATGGTGCGGTACTCCGGGTGAAGCGGGAGTGCGACTTTGTAGACCTTTGCGAGCTTGTAGACGGGCGACTTTTGCGCAGCTGCCAGCCAGTCGTCGGCAATGCCTTGTTCTTTGGCGGCCTTGATGACTTCTGGATCGTTGGGATCGAGAATGACATCGAGTTGCGCTTCATAGAGGTCTTGTGGATCCTCGACCGAAGCAGCAGCCGTTACGGCATCTGCGTCGTACAAGAACAAGCCGATGTAGCGCAAACGCCCAACGCAGGTTTCTGCACATACTGTCGGCAACCCAACCTCAATACGCGGGTAGCAGAAGGTGCACTTCTCTGCCTTGCCCGTTTTGTGGTTGAAGTAGATCTTCTTGTACGGGCAGCCGGTGATGCACTGGCGCCAGCCGCGGCAGCGATCTTGGTCAACGAGGACAATGCCGTCTTCTGCGCGCTTGTAGATCGCGCCCGAAGGGCACGAAGCCATGCATGAGGGGTTCAAGCAGTGTTCACAGATTCGGGGCAGATAGAACATGAAGGTCTGCTCGAACTGGAACTTGATCTTGTCTTCGGATTCGCGGCGAACTTTCTCCACAAGTGGGTCAAGATGCCCGAGTTCGTTCGTGCCACCGAGATTGTCGTCCCAGTTGGCCGACCACGTGATCTTCGTGTCTTTGCCCGTGATGAGGCTCTTGGGGCGAGCGACTGGGAAGTCGTCGCCGAGAGGCGCGTCAATCAGGGTCTGGTAGTCGTACGTCCACGGCTCGTAGTAGTCCTCGAGTTCGGGTTGAATCGGCGAGGCGAAGATCGTCACGAGTTTCTTGAGGCGTCCGCCGGCCTTGAGCTTCAGGCGACCCTTCTTGTTGAGTTCCCAGCCGCCCTTCCACTGTTCTTGGTCTTCATAACGACGCGGGTAGCCCTGACCTGGGCGAGTCTCCACGTTGTTGAACCAGACGTATTCGGTGCCAGCGCGGTTTGTCCACGCTTGTTTACAGGTAACTGAACATGTGTGACACCCGATGCACTTATCGAGGTTCATCACCATGCCAACTTGTGCCATGACCCTCATGAGTAGGTCACCTCCTGTGAACGCTTACGGATGGTGGAAACCATGTCTCGCTGGTTTCCGGTGGGACCGAGGTAGTTGAACTGGTAGGTCAACTGGGCGTAGCCACCGATCAAGTGCGAAGGCTTGACCAAGATTCGGGTGACCGAGTTGTGGATACCGCCACGCCTGCCGGTTGCTTCGGACTTCGGCACGTCGATGGTGCGTTCTTGTGCGTGGTGCACGTAGACGACACCTTCAGGCATACGGTGGCTGACGACCGCGCGGCAGACGAAGACGCCGTTGGCGTTAACGCATTCGATCCAGTCGTTGTCTTTGACGTCGATCGCGGCCGCGTCTTCGACGCTCAGCCAGGCGGTTGGGCCACCTCGAGACAGCGACAACATGAAGAGATTGTCTTGGTATTCAGAGTGAATCGACCACTTGGAGTGCGGGGTCAGATACCGAACGTTGACTTGCTGTTCGCCGTTCTTGCCGAGTTTCGGCTCACCGAACAGTCGGTGCATGTCCAAAGGCGGACGGTACAGCGGCAGCGCTTCACCCATATCCGTCATCCAGTCGTGGTCGAGGTAGAAGTGCATGCGACCAGTCAAAGTGTGGAAAGGCTTGAGCCGTTCGATGTTGATCGTGAACGGCGCGTAACGACGACCACCAGTTTCCGAACCCGACCATTCGGGTGAGGTGATCACCGGAACGGGCGCGCTTTGCGTGTCAGCGAAGGTGATGTGCTTTTCTTCGGAACCTTCAGACAGGTCGTGCAACTTCTTGCCGACGCGTTCTTCAAGTTGCTTGAAGCCTTGGAACGACAGAGCACCGTTCGTCGTTCCTGAGAACGTCAGAATCGCTTCAGCCATCTTGGCGTCGGTGTCGATCGCGGGCCGGCCATCGCCAACACCGCCATACATCACGCCGTTCTTTCCTCCGAGCCACTTGACTGCGTCTTTGAGGTCGTAGGTGATGTTCTTAACCGTGAAGCCCAGGGTGTCTGCCAATGGACCGACCGTTGCGAGCTTCTCGGCGATCTTCGTGTAGTCGCGCTCGACCACAGCAAACACTGGCATGTACTTGCCTGATGCCGGATCGACTTCACCCTTGGCCCAGTCGAGGACTCGTCCTGCAACCTGGCCGGCTTGACCGGGCGTGTCGTGAATGAGCGGTACCGAAACGAGGTCCTTGCGGGTGCCGAGGTGGTCTTTGGCCAGCTCTGAGAGTTTCTTCGCAATGCGATGGAACATTTCGAAGTCGGTCTTGGATTCCCACGGCGGATCGATCGCTGGGCTGAACGCGTGGACGAATGGGTGCATGTCCGTGGACGAAAGGTCGTGCTTTTCGTACCAGGTTGCAGCCGGGAACACGACGTCCGAGAGGAGCGTCGTCGAGGTCATGCGGAAGTCAGCCGAAACAAGCAAATCGAGTTTGCCTTCAGGCGCCTTCTCGTGCCACTTGACGTCCTTGGGGCGAGGTGTTTCTGGATTCTCGCTGCCCATCACGTTGTGATGTGTACCAAGCAGGTGTCGCAAGAAGTACTCATTACCCTTTGCCGAGGAACCCATGAGGTTTGAGCGCCAGAGCATGAGCACGCGTGGCCAGTTTTCAGGTGCATCGATATCGTTAATGGCCGGTTCGATCAAGCCATCCACAAGTGCCTTTGCGACATAACTGGGCGCGTCGGCAGCTTCGCCGGCTTCGACTGCTCGGGCCGCGTCGTCTGCCACGTCCATCGGGTTCTTGTTGAACTGCGGGTAGAAGGGCATCCAACCCATGCGCGCCGATTTGGCGATGGCATCGGCCGTGTGCAAATCCTCAAGATGTCCCTTGGCGAGCGGCGAGGCGAGCGACGCCGAGGAGTAGCCGTCGTTGCGCCACTGGTCGGTGTGCATGTACCAGTACGAGGTACCTGGTTGGGTGCGTGGAGGACGAGCCCAGTCCAGTGCGTTGGCCAGAGAAATCCACCCCGTGATCGGGCGGCACTTTTCTTGACCAACATAGTGTGCCCAGCCACCACCGTTGCGGCCCATCGAGCCTGTGAGCAACAAGAGCGACAGGATCGAGCGATAGGTGGCATCGCCATGGAACCACTGGCAGATGCCAGCGCCCATGATGATCATGGAGCGCCCGCCGGACTCTTCAGCGTTCTTGGCGAACTCACGGGCTACGCGGATCGCTTGTTCTTCTGGCACCTTGGTCACTTCGGCTTGCCAAGCTGGTGTGTAAGGGGTGCTGACGTCGTCGTATCCGGTTGCCCAGTCGCCCGGGAGACCTTCACGGCCAACGCCGTATTGCGCGAGCATCAGGTCGAAAACGGTGGTGACCACGTGTCCGCCGACGTTCGTGGTCGGCACACCGCGGTGTAATACCGAGCCGGTTCCGTCTGGCTCGACAAACGCAGGCAGCTTGACTTCGAGCGCGTCGCCCTTGCCATAAAGCGACAAGCGTGGGGTGATGCCTTCGAGATCGAGGTTCCATTTGCCCACGCCGGAGTCGGCGTAGCGGAAGCCCATGGAGCCGTTGGGAACGACTGCCTTACCGTTTGCATCGTCGAGGATGACGGTTTTCCAGGCGTCTTCGGCGACGGCATCGTCTACCAGATCAGAAGCAAGGAGGAACTTGCCCGGGACCCAACTTCCTTCGTGCTCCTCGAGCTTGATGAGGAACGGCAGGTCGGTGTATTGGGAAACATATTCAGTAAAGAACGGAACTTGGCGGTCAACAAAGTTCTCTTTAAGGATCACGTGACCCATCGCCATGGCGAGGGCGGCGTCGGTTCCTGCCTGGGCCGGCATCCATTCGTCTGCGAACTTGGTGTTGTCGGCGAAGTCAGGGCTGACGGTCACAACTTTGGTGCCGCGGTAGCGAACTTCTGCCATCCAGTGCGCATCTGGGGTACGGGTGACCGGAACATTCGATCCCCACATCATCAGGTAGGTGGCATCCCACCAGTCACCCGATTCAGGGACGTCTGTCTGGTCGCCGAACACTTGCGGGCTAGCCACCGGCAAGTCGGCGTACCAGTCGTAGAACGAGGTCATCACGCCACCAACGAGTTGCGTGAAGCGAGTACCCACACAGTGCGAGACCATCGACATGGCCGGGATCGGCGAGAAACCTGCAACGCGGTCAGGGCCGTGTTTCTTGATGGTGTTGACGTATGCCGCTGCCACCATCTCGACCGACTCGTCCCAACTCATGCGGACGAGTCCACCCTTGCCTCGGGCTTGGAGGTACTTGGCGCGACGCTCTGGATCTTCCATGACATCTGCCCAGGCGAGCACTGGATCACCGAGGCGGGACTTAGCTTCGCGGTACATATCGACGAGTACGCCACGGCCGTATGGGTAGCGAACACGGGTCGGCGAGTAGGTGTACCAAGAGAAGGCAGCACCACGGGGGCAACCGCGTGGTTCGTATTCAGGCCGGTCTGGGCCTACCGAGGGGTAGTCAGTTTGCTGAGCTTCCCACGTGATGATGCCGTCCTTGACGTACACCTTCCACGAGCAAGAGCCCGTACAGTTCACGCCGTGCGTGGAGCGAACGACCTTGTCGTGACTCCAACGGTCGCGATAGAAGACGTCGCCCGTGCGTCCGCCTTCACGGAAGACGGCTCGACCGTCTTCGGTTTCATCCCACTGCGTAAAGAACCGGCCCGCCTTGAGGAGGGCTTCAGTGGCTGTTCCATCAAGACCTGTACTCATGGGTTCACCCTAGTAACGAAATGGGTCATTTTCCTGTTGCAAACCATGCTGTGACATCAATCCAATTCAGAGACACGTAGCGTATCTAAAATTAAATGTTGCGAAACTCAGCAAACGGGTGGAAAATTGCCTATTTTCCGGCAAAAATCGGTCGCGATCACGCAGTTAGGATAGGCTTACCAACTACGCGAACAGCGATCAAATTTCTCTATTTTTCACGGACACGTTTAGCACCGAAACGTATCTAATTACGCAACCGGAACGTATCTAAATTACGAATCCGGGCCGTATCCATATTTTTCACGGAGTTCGGTGCCGCGCAAACCGACTGACCACTGGTCA
Organism: Aeromicrobium sp.; assembly: GCA_008017265.1. Taxonomy (GTDB): domain Bacteria; phylum Actinomycetota; class Actinomycetes; order Propionibacteriales; family Nocardioidaceae; genus Aeromicrobium. The sequence continues at coordinate 12,022 of SSHC01000038.1, read as the reverse complement.
GATGCGCATCGAGTTCAGAGACCTCGTTGTTGCGCTTGTTCCCACATTTCAGGTGTATCGACATCGTCAGTAAGACCATCAGGATCAAGATGAACTTCAGCGATCAAGCCATCGAAAAGACGACGCACACCCACTTGTAAATGTGGCACCCGATCAAGTGCTTTTTCGAACTCTTCCCGTCGCATCGCTGAACACAACCATTCCAAGTGACCGTCGGCGGCCTTGATCAGATGGGCGGGAACTTCTGGGTCCGCTGCGATGGCTTGGCCCAAAAGACTGACCACTCCAGCAACACGCGGCAGGTCCGCAGCTAATAGAAGCACCCATTCCGCATGCCCAACATCGCGTGCGGCATTAAGGGCCGCGACGGGGCCCGAGAACGGCGGGTCTTCCTGTACGTAGGCAATGCGCACCGGATCTGCAACACACAACTCGCGCCGCGGGCCGACAACGGCCACGGACTCGCAACCCGCCGTCAGAGCAGCATCAACCGCCCGCTCAACCAGTTTCCGTCCTTCGAGTTCAAGCATGACTTTGTCGGGGCCACCCATGCGGCTAGCTTTCCCCCCAGCCAAGATGATTGCGTCGATTGAAATCATCGGCGCCTGATTTCAACGGGCTCGCCCTCATTCACTTGTTCTATGCCTGCCGGGATGACTGCCCATGCTTGGACTTTTGCGAGTGTGGCCGATCGATGCGATCCAATGCCCGGCGACGCATTTGCAGGGTGAGCAACTAGTTCGCCCGTAGATTCTGACGCAAGAGTCACTGGAACTACGAGTGTACGACCCGGTCGGGGACGCCACGTCGCACCAGCAATCGCCCATTCGGGAGTAGCAGGCCTGCTTCCGACCATTGCGGCCAGAGCAGGAATCACAAAAGTCTCAAAACTCACGGCCGCGCTGACCGGATTGCCTGGCAAACAGAAAACGAGTGCACCATTTGCGAGTCGTCCGAAGCCTTGGGGCTTACCCGGTTGCATAGCGACCGTCGTGAACTCGATATCCCCGTGAGGCTGAAAAGCCGCCTTCACGACGTCATAAGCGCCAGCACCAACGCCTCCTGAAAGCACGACCACGTCTGCCTCGGGAAGTTGATCGATGCGAGCCAAGAGCGATTCGACTTCATCGTTGACGGTTCCTCGATACACAATTTCAGCGCCAGCGTCTTGTGCCATCAATGACAGCAGCAGTGAGTTCGATTCGGGAATCTGGCCGAACTCAAGATGCTGCCCTGACTCGACGAGTTCGGCCCCGGTCGATATCACCGCAACACGAGGACGCTTGCTCACCTCGACTTGGGCCACCCCTGTCGAAGCAATCGCACTCAATTCAAGAGCGCTCAGTGTCGAACCCGCCGAAACAACAACATCACCCGCATGGACGTCTTCGCCTGCCCGACGAATGTGTGCACCTTCGCCCTTAACACCGTAAATCGCGACAAACTGATCGCCTGCGTCGGTTTCCTCCACTGGAATGACCGTGTCCGCACCCAATGGGAAAGGTGCACCCGTCATGATGCGGGCGGCCTGGCCAGGCGCAATATCTGGGCGCTCGCACGTACCGGCGGGCAAGTCTGCAACAACTGTCAACGTGACGGGACTCGTTTGAGAAGCGCCAACAACATCAGCGAATCGAACTGCGTAGCCGTCCATAGCGGAGTTGTCGAAGACTGGCACGGACACGACCGCAGTGGCATCCTGCGCAAGAGTGCGCCCCGAGGCTTGCGAAACGTGTATCGTCTCGCGCCCAAGAGCTTTCGTTTCAGCCAAGACTCGAGCGAGTTGCTCGTCGACACTACGCATGAACACAAATCTAGTGGGCCTTACGGCTCAACAACACCAGCACGCCCCGGTAGGTCCAAGTCCAAGTCGAGACGAAAGAAATCCACCGCAAGCACGGCTTCGAGGAAAAAGTTGAGGGGAGGCGACACCGAAGTGCCACCTCCCCTCAACGGGTACTACCTAGACGATCAGGCTTCCGAGTTAGCCTTGCGTCGCCATGCGAGCAAACCGAGTCCGCTCAACAGTGCTGCAATTGCGGCAGCAATGCTGATTTGTTCGGTTGTTCCGCCCGTCTTCACCATGTTGACGATCGAAGCATCGACCGAGTCAAGCACTGCTTCAGCTTCTTCGCTCTCCACGACGTTACCCATCGGGGTTGCGCCCGTGGCAGTTGCAGTGTTGCTGAGATCGTCGCCGGTGAGGTCAGCCTTGACCACGGTGTACACAGCCGTGCAGGTGAAGCTGTCACCAGGCTGGAGCACCTCATCGGGGCACGTTGGATCAGGCAGGGTACCTGCACCGCTGAACGAGCCCTCTTCAATAGCGATGTCGTGCATTTCGATGTTGCCCGTATTCGTCACAAGGAACGAGTAGGTGATCTTCTGGCCAACCTTCTTAGCTTTGGTTGTACTAGCCATCTTTTCCAAAGTCAGTTCAGGGGCTGCTGGATCAATCGAAGCCTGAGCCGTGTTGTTGTCCTGGTCGCCGCGATCGGAGACCGTTACCGTGTTGACGATGGGTTCACCAGTCGTTGGGCCAGCAATAACCACGTCATAAACGAAGGTGACGCTATCGCCATCAGCCAAACCGCGCGGACGGTCAACGTCCGGATCCGATGGGTTAGGCGCAGGAATGCTCACGGTGTCGTATGCCTCAATACCTGAAACAGGAATCGTCGCACCAACCCCTGGCGAGGATGTGTCCAAGCCGTCTACCGAGACAAGCGTGCCACCGGTTGCCATGTCGTCAACGAGCGAGACTGTGTCGCCAATCGCCATGTCTTGGGGACCGTTGTTCGTCACAGTTACCGAGTAACGGATCGTCGATCCTTCTTCGTAAACAGGGTTTCCTACGACTCGCTTGGTAACTTCGAGATCGTATTCACACATGTTCCAGTCGAAGTTCACGTAACCGGCAAGCGCAAGGCCGTCATCGTCACGGTTCTTGAACATCTCGAGCGTGCTGGTGTTGATGAGCGAGGAGGAGGCGATGAAGCTCGATCCGCCACCGCCACCGCCGCCGCCAAAGTAGTTAGGTGCTCCACCAACGTCACCGTCGGTTGCGGCGCCGCCGCCGCCGCCAAAGTAACCGCCGCCACCAGCGCCACCAGAGTCCCAACTATTGTCTGGACCACCGTTGCCGCCCTGCAGGCTGGCACCGTCTGATCCGTCGAAGTTGTGCGCACCACTGCGTGGGTTCTGGCCGCCTGCGCCACCGGCAGTAGCGGTACCGCCCGCGCCTGCACCTGGTGCAGTCGGGGTGGCAGCACTTACGCCGAGGTCTTGACCGTCGGTGCCGTCAGTACCCGCATAGGCATGTCCGCCCGTTACGGAAACGGCATCTGAAAGACTCCAGCCACCATCGCCACCAAAGCCATGATCAACACTGTGGCCACCACCCGTGCCGCCACCGCCACCAGCGAGGAGCAAGGTGTTGCCGCCGAAGGCGACTTCAGAGTAACCGCCACCACCAGCACCTCGGTGACCGCCGGTACCACCGGCACCACCGCCTGGGAGACCAGCTCCGCCACCATCACCACCGCGCGAGCCTACGGTTCCGGTAAGAACCTGGCCGGCCGAGACATTAAGGCGGGCTGAGATAACACCACCAGCACCGTTTAGGCCACGCATTTCACCTGGATCGTCTGGATCTGGCTCAGTATCACCAGTCGCGTTGGCCAAGCCACCTGCAGCACCAGCAACAGTGACGTCTACCGAGCAGACACCATCAGGTACTACTTGGGTGAAGTTACCTGCGGCTGTGATGGAGGTTTCTGGCGCATCTGCCGCTGGTGCAGCCGAAACGGCAGTCAACCCAGCGAAAGGCACGACGAGCGCGAAGGCAGCTGCGCCCGCAAAATACGGAGCCACAACACTTTTCGCGCCAAGAGGCTTAAAAGATCTCATTCTTGAGTACTTTCCGAATCAAATAGTTAACGGTATTCGAGATTTCTACGTGGGCGGTCACCACACGCATCTAGCACTTACGACGCACCGAGACGCACGCGTAAACCCGGCTATCGTATCAAGCCGAAGCACAAAATTCCAAGCCCAGAAGAAAAATGACACCCACACGGGTGACATGGCGGGCGCTCGACTTAGGAACCACCGCCAACCCACGAGAGTCGGAGCCAGCAGGCATGGCAATCTTGAGTTGTGGCTCAGTTAACGGTTAACGAAGACGGACATATTGTCATCACCGATCAGGAGCAATCGTTGGTCTATACCGGCACCACAGTTTCTCTCTCGGATGGTCGGATTATCCGGCACGAATCGCGCGGTGGCGAGATGACTTCAGTTGCTTCTGCGAGTGTCGGAAGTGTTTACGTTGAAATCTCCCATTTGGGGCACGGCCCCAAAGGTGGCGAACTCGTGCTTGTTGCAACCTTTACCGATGGTTCCACCGCAGTTGCACTCGGCGGACTTGTAGTTGATGAGATTCCAGAGGTAGTCGAAGAGTCCTGGCCCGCAGCAGTTGATCTAGCGCTCGGACTCATCACCGACGCAACCGTTGATAGCGGCACAAAAGAAGAGATTGAAGACTTCCACCAGCGACTTTTGGCAGTTCTCTATGGCTGATCGTTATTCGGGTGATGTGCTCAGCGGTGATTGGCGCGCGCCTAAGCGGGGTCACTCGGTAGATACTCCCGCCGAACTTGGTCTCGTCGTCGAAGACGCAACCACGGGCTACGTCGGCGAGATCATGCGTGTGGACCGGGACCTCGGCACAGTCGAACTCGAGGATCGACGCAACAAGCGGAAAGTCTTTCCGCTTGGGCCGGGGTTCTTGCTTGAAGGCAAGCCCGTCGTTTTGAAGGCGCCCGTTACCGTGCAAGAGACCGGACCGAAGCGCACTGCTTCTGGCTCAATTGCAGTCACCGGCCAGCGAGCGCGAGTTGCCCTCCCGAGTCGCATTTGGGTCGAGGGCCGCCACGACGCTGAACTTGTCGAGAAGGTGTGGGGCGACGATCTTCGTATTGAAGGCGTGGCCGTGGAATACATGGGTGGCGCCGACGATCTTGCCGCCGCCGTACGTGACTTCTCCCCCAGCGCTGACCGCCGCTTGGGAGTCTTGCTCGATCACCTCGTGGCCGGTTCGAAAGAATCAAAGCTTGCTGCTCAGGTTGCGAATGTGCCGCACGTGCATGTTGTAGGGCATCCCTATATCGATGTTTGGCAGGCGGTGAAGCCGCAACGGCTTGGCGTGGATGCGTGGCCCGTGATTGACCGAGGTACCGAGTGGAAAAAGGGAGTGTGTGCTGCCTTCGGCTGGCCGCACGAGACGCAGACCGATACTGCTCGCGCGTGGAAACACATCTTATCGAAGGTGAACAGTTGGTCTGATCTTGAACCGGAGTTCCTCGGTCGAGTAGAAGAGCTCATCGACTTCGTTACCGTCGGCGGCCACTGAAACTAGGTGACGTCGCGGGTGACAAGGTCGGCGAGGAGCCGCCCCTCGAGCGTGAGCCGTACGCGGTCACCTATTCGCTCCAGAAGCCCCGATTCGATGTGGCGCTCTGGATTGCGCAGCGACGACTCTTCGATTCCCTCACGCAGCCGCAACCGCAGCATGATGTCCTCGAGATGACGTTGCTCAGCGGTGGGGACTTCACCATCAGCTTCGGGGCTCTCCCCCGTGTTTAGCCGCTGAGCGTACGCGGCCGGGTGCTTCACATTCCACCAGCGGCGTCCGTCAAGGAACGAGTGTGCGCCGGGCCCGACACCCCACCATTCGGACCCGTTCCAATAACCGAGGTTATGGCGCGACTCCGAGCCCGGTTTAGCCCAGTTCGACAACTCGTACCATTCGAGCCCGGCAGCCGTAAATGATTCATCTGCCCACAGGTATTTGGCGTTCGTTTCTTCGTCGTCTGGCATGGTGACTTCCCCGCGCCGCACCTTGCGTGCGAATGCTGTCCCGTCCTCAACGATGAGCGCGTAGGCGCTGATGTGATCGGGCTCTAGTTCGAGTGCCGCATCGACTGTGCGGCGCCAGTCGTCAAGCGATTCTGTCGGAGATCCATAGATCAGATCGACGCTCACTTGCTCAAACCCGGCTTCTCGTGCCCATGCGACTGCGCGTGGAATGTTGGCCGGATTATGAGTCCGATCGAGCATGTTGAGCACATGGGGCATAGCCGATTGCATACCGAACGAAATACGATTGAAACCGCCTTCACGCAATTCGGTGAGCGATTCGAGGGAGACGCTGTCGGGGTTTGCTTCGGTTGTAACTTCCGCATTGGGGGCAAGACCGCATCGACGCTCAAGTTCGCTCAGGAATCGAACAAGGTCACGAGCGGGCAACTGTGTTGGCGTGCCACCGCCGACAAACACGGTATCGACCTGTCGTGCCGGGACGAGCGCAAGTTCTTTCAAGGCCGATTCGATATAGGACTCTCGGGTGACGCCGTGACCGAGTTCTGCAGCCGTGTAGGTGTTGAAGTCGCAGTAGCCACAACGCACCGAACAAAACGGAACATGAAAATAGACGCCGAATCCGGGCAAGGAATCGTTGCTCACGTGGCGTCGGACCAAACCGCCATGGTGACGCCCGCGGGATCACGAAACACAAATCTCCGGCCACCGGGGAAAGCAAAAATTGGTGTGACGACCACGCCTCCTGCGGCCACGACCGAGGCTTCAGTTGCTTCCAGATCAGCAGAGTAAACAATGGCGAGTGGTGCCGCGTTTTCTCCTCGAGCGACTCCCCCAGCTTCATGCGCTTCTTCGCCGTCTTCGAACCCCACATAGTCAGGGCCATACTCTGCGGTGCGCCAACCGAATGCCTCCGAAAGGAAAAGCCCAGTTGCACTTGGGTCTGGCGACGTGAACTCAACGTAGTCGAGCGAGTGGTGGCGACTCATGGAAACTCCCCTGGGTTGAGAAACGTCGAAGGGCGCCCCGAATGCATCGGGACGCCCTTCGAGCGTATAGCAGATCTATCAGGCGTAGAAGCCGTCCAAGATTTCTTTGTAGTTGTCTTCGACAACGCGACGCTTCACCTTGAGGCTCGGCGTGATTTCACCGGACTCGACCGTGAGGTCGTTGTCGAGGATGGCCCACTTCTTGATGGTTTCCCAACGGTTGAGCTTGGCATTGAGTTCTTCGATGTCGTTAGCGACGATCGCATTGATCTCAGGCGAGTTCACGATCTCGGTGTAGGACTTGCCTGCCATGCCGTTAGCTTCGCCCCATGCTGCGACCGCATCTGGATCGAGCGTGATGAGCGCCGAGCAGAAGTTGCGTTCGTTGCCGTGTACGACCATCTGGCTTGCCAAGGGGCAAACGCCCTTGAATACGCCTTCGATGTGCGATGGCGCGATGTACTTACCACCGGACGTCTTGAAGAGGTCCTTCTTGCGGTCAGTGATCCACAGGAAGCCGTCTTCATCGACGCGACCAATATCGCCGGTAGCCAACCATCCGTCTCCGACGAGCGCGCCAGCGGTTTCGCCTTCGAGGTTGTGGTAACCAGCCATAACGCCTGGACCCTTGATCAAGATTTCGCCGTCTTCAGCGATCTTGACGTCAGTTCCTGGCACTGGCAAGCCAACCGAGCCGATCTTGAAGGCATCGGGGTGGTTTACGAACGAACCAGCAGCCGACTCGGTCAAGCCGTAACCCTCGAGGATAAGGACGTTTGCCGAGTGGAACCATTCGGCAATATCTGCCGAAAGTGCCGCCGCGCCGGAGATGAAGAAGCGAACACGGCCACCGAAACGATCACGGATCTTGGTGAAGATGATCTTGTCAGCGAGTTTGTGCTGGAAGGCGAGCCCAGCTGGAACTGGCTTACCTGCGCGAGTGAGGCGCGAGACTTCAAGGCCCACCTTTTCAGCCCACTTGAAGAGCTTGAGTTTGACCCCGCCGTCTTCTTCCATCATCGTGACGATGCGGCCGTAAGCCTTTTCGAAGATACGTGGTGCCGCACCCATGAACGTCGGGCGGACAACAGCAAGGTTGTCGACAATCTTGGGGACTCGTCCGTCGATGGCAGCAGCGAAACCGATCGCGAGTTGCGTCGACATGAGCACCTTCGCGAACGAGTGCGCCATGGGCAACCAACGGAACTCAAGGTCGTCTGGACCGAGAATGCCGAGCGCGCCAATCGCGGCACCTTCGTACGTCCATGTGTCATGCGTCAGACGCACGCCCTTGGGCCGGCCGGTCGTGCCGGAGGTGTAGATCAGGGTGGCGAGTGATTCTGGAGTCGTTGCCGCGATGCGATCTTCGATAACCGTCGGGTTGGCTTCGAGGTACGCCTTGCCGAGTTCTTCGAGGTTGGCGAGGCTGATTACCCAATCGCCATCGGTGGCACCGTCAAACGTGACGACCTTGACGACGGCAGGAAGTTCGGACTTCTTCGCGACCAACTTCGCGATTTGTTCGTCGTCTTCAGCGAATACAACGCGGCTATCGGAGTCAGAAAGAATGTAGGCGGCGTCATCAGCGACGGTGCTGGGGTACACAGTCGTAGTTGCGGCGCCAGCGGAGTTGATGGCCAGGTCGGCGTAAACCCATTCGATGCGGGTGCCAGCAGCGATGGCCACACGCTCTTCGGGTTCAATCCCGAGCGAGACGAGGCCTGCGGCGAGGTTCTTTACTTTGGCGCCTGCTTGCGCCCAGGTGACGGAATGCCACTCTTCGTCAGCGTCGGGGTAACGGAACGCTTCCCGGTGTCCTGTTTCGTTTACTCGTGAGTAGAACATTTCGCCGACGTTCCTCGCCCGATTGGCGACGTACTCGAGCTGTTCTGGGGTTGCTTTCGCAGTCATTACTTCCCTTTCAGGTGCCATTTGGCGCGTGTGGTGTGAATCACTGTATATGACGAAGGTTACTTGTCGGTAGTCTCCTACCCCACAAGTCGCTCAACATCCGAGACAGGTTCTGTGCTGGTATTCCCGGGAAATCACTGTGAACGAGAGTTACACCAGCGCCCATGTGACCCATGTCTCCCTTACGCTGCGAGCAACAAGGACTGCGCGTCTCGAATCCCGCATGAAACGCGAATCACTTGCGACCCACAGGCCTCTTCAGCCACTTGGAGTACTCGATGTCGGACCACCCGTACACAGACCGTTTTGATGTCAACCGGACCTTGCCCGAAGTTGGGCGAAACCCCGAAGACATTCTCGCTGAACTGTCGATCATGGCCAGCGAAGAAGACCGCGCTTGGGAAGGCGGTCGCGTTTCGGGAACGATGTACTGCGGCGACCGCAACCACTACGCGTTCCTGACTGAAGCGTTCGGAAAGTTCGCCCACGTCAACGCATTGCAGCGAGACTTGTGTCCGTCCGCTACGAAGTTCGAGGGCGAAATTATTGCGATGGTGCTCGACTTCTTAAACGCCGATGCTGTTACCGACACTGAACCAGTCGGCATGGTGACAAGCGGCGGAACCCCCAGCATCATGCACGCGATCTTGGCCTACCGCGAACACGCAGCCCAAAACCGCAGCATCACCTCCCCCAACATCGTCATGCCCGAAACCGCACACGCCGCGTTTCACAAAGCCGCACACCTTTTCGATATCGAAGCGCGCGTCGTGCCGGTCGACCCCGAATCAACCGCGGTCCTACCCGAGGTGATGGAAGCGCAGATCGACGCCAACACCATCGCCTTAATTGGCTCGGCCGGAAACTACTCGTACGGCACGATCGACCCGATAGCCGAACTTGGCCAACTCGCGCTCAAGCACGGGACCGGCCTCCACGTGGACGGGTGCCTCGGCGGTTTCATTCTCCCGTTTGGTGAAGAACTCGGCTACGACATTCCGCCCTTCGACTTCCGCGTGCCTGGTGTCACGACCATTTCGATCGACACGCACAAATACGGGTATTCGCTCAAGGGCACCTCAACGCTCATGTTCCGTGACAAAGCGATTCGCAATTCCCAGTACTTCCACATCGTCGCCTGGTCGGGTGGCAAATACATGTCACCGGGCATGGACGGTTCGCGCTCCGGCGGTCTGCTCGCTGCCACGTGGGCTTCATTGATCAAGATGGGGCGCGCTGGCTACCGCGAGTATGCGCGCAGAATCTTCGAAACAGCCGATTCCATGATGACGGCGGTACGCAGCCACCCCGAATTGCGCATCATGGGCTCGCCCACGTTCTGCTTCTCGTTCACCTCGGACGAGTTCGACATCTATCACGTCGCTGACTTCATGCGCACTCGTCAATGGCGGTTCAACGGCCAGCAGTACCCGAACGCGATCCACATGGCTGTGACTCGACCACAGACCCAAGAAGGCGTCGCCGCCGCATTCGCCTCAGACTTAGCCGAAGCAGTCGACTACGCGAAACAACAACACGCGGCTGGCAAAACAGCGGAACTGTCCGCGATTTATGGCGGCATCGCCGGCGGAATGACGAGCGACATCGAAGAGTTCATTATCGCGGTGATGGACGACATGATGGACAAACAACAGTCGCTACCGCCTAGCCCACTCCCCACAGAATCATGAGTGCGCCGCACGAGGACGTCGTCCTAGCGATCGACCTTGGCAGCGGCGGCCCAAAGGTTGGCTATGTGACGGTCGATGGGCAGGTCTTGTGGTGGGAGTATCACCGTGGCGACACGATCGGTGGTGCCGCAGAACAAGACCCGAACGAGTGGTGGGACGTCATCATTGGACACGCTCAAGATGGCCTGCGCGAAGCGCAACTCGACCCGAACCGGGTGGTCGGGATTTCAGTGACGGGCCAATGGTCGAGCACAGTTCCCGTAGATGAGACGGGCCACCCAGTCAGCGATTGCCTCATGTGGTGTGACACGCACGGCGCCACGCGTGCCCAGAAGCGTTTCGGCGGGCCGGTCGTGGGATACAACCCTGCCGTGTTGGCGACCTGGCTGCGCCGGTCCGGCGGCGTACCTAAACCAACGGGTGCCGACCCGATTTCACACATGCTCCACCTCAGCAACGACCGCCCCGACATTGCCGGCAAGTCACGCTGGTTCCTCGAACCTGTCGACCAGTTGACGATGCGATTCACCGGTGTCGCCTCGGCATCACCCATGTCGATGACGGGAGCCTGGTTGACCGACAACCGCGACCTCAGCCGAATCGAATACGACCCCGTGCTTGTGGAGCGAGCAGGCATCGATCCCAGCAAACTCCCACCCTTGATTCCGAGCGGTTCAGTAGTCGGGACGATCCTCTCTGAGGTTGCACGCACGATCGGCATCCCTGAATCGGTGAAGGTGATCACGGGCGCTCCCGATCTACAAAACGCCGCAGTCGCATCGGGGTGCGTTGAGCCATTGCAAGCGCATATGGGCATGGGGACCTCGGCCTGGGTTTCTTGCCCTGTCACGTTCAAGAAGACCAACGTCATCACCCAAATTGCTTCCGTGCCTGGGATTGGCGACGGTAACTATCTCATCGCGAACAATCAAGACAACGCCGGTCGCGCCCTCGAGTGGTATCGACAGGCTGTCTGTCCCGATATGTCCTATCGGGATCTCGAGGCAGAAGCCGCAAGCTCACCTGCCGGCGCAAACTCGGTGATTTTCACACCTTGGCTCAATGGCGAACGCAGCCCCGTTGATGATCGCTACGCTCGCGGCGGCTTCCACAATTTGTCGCTCGATGCCGCACGTGCCGACATGACGCGCGCGGTTCTCGAGGGTGTCGCCATGAACATGAAGTGGCTCTTGCAGTCGGCTGAACGGTTCGCTGGTGCGAAGTTCGACACGATTCGGCTCTTGGGTGGCTGTGCCCAGATTGACCTGTGGTGTCAGATTTTGGCCGACGTGTGCGATCGCCGACTTGAACGAATCGAGCAACCGCTTGTAGCTGGACTACGCGGCGCGGCCATCTATTTCGGGCTAGTCGAGGGCTCGATCAGTCGTGCGGACGTCCACGGGCTGATTCCGATCGACACCGTCTTTAGGCCAAATCCCGATCACCGCGCGATCTACGATCGAATGTTTGCTCACTTCCCTGGCTTACATTCGCGCAATAAGCGAATGTTCCAGGCGTTGAACAATTAAGACTTCTTAGTTTCGCCGGTAG
>SSHC01000046.1 GCA_008017265.1 Aeromicrobium sp. | reverse complement strand
GTCTACAACCTGAACGAGCGCACCGCCGCTGATTTCGCGCAGTTCAGTGGCCTCACCCTCAACGCCGGCAGCCTTCAAAATGCGGATGTTCTTCTTACCCTGGAGCACCTCGATCGCGCCCGGTTCGTAGTCTGGCGCCACGATCACTTCGGTAAACACTTCAGCTACCTGTTCAGCCATCGCCACCGACACCGGACGATTCGCAGCGATCACGCCACCAAACGCCGACACCGGGTCACAAGCGTGCGCACGAGCGTGGGCCTGGGCAATGTCAGTACCAACAGCCACACCACAGGGGTTGGCGTGCTTGATGATCGCCACCGCAGGATCGGTGAAGTCATAAGCGGCACGGCGGGCCGCTTCGGTATCGACGTAGTTGTTGTAAGACATTTCCTTGCCGTGGAACTGTTCCGCCGACGCCAAACCAGCAGTACCGTCCGTGTAAAGCGCAGCCTTCTGGTGGGGGTTTTCGCCATAACGCAATACGGCACTCTTGGTGAGGGCCTGGCCGGCGAACTCGGGCCAACCATCCTGCGACGGCACGTACGTGCCAGCGAACCAGGAAGCGACGGCTACGTCGTAAGCAGCTGTGTGAGCGAACGCCTTCGCCGCGAGTCCCTTGCGCTGTTCGAGCGTGAACCCACCCGCGCCAAGTGCTTCGCGCACGCCCGCATAATCGGCAGGCTCAACCACAACCGACACCGTGGGGTGGTTCTTGGCCGCAGCGCGCACCATCGACGGTCCGCCAATGTCGATCTGTTCGACACACTCATCGGGAGTGGCGCCCGAAGCGACCGTCTCGGTGAACGGGTACAGGTTCGCGATCACCAGATCGAAGGGCTCAACCTCAAGCTCAGCCAACTGCGCCACATGCGATTCGAGACGCGAATCAGCCAAAATACCGGCGTGCACGCGTGGGTGAAGGGTCTTGACGCGACCGTCTAGGCACTCGGGGAATCCGGTGACTTCCTCAACGCGCGTAACCGGAACACCTGCCGACTCGATGACACCCGCCGTGGAGCCTGTCGAAACGATCGAAACGCCAGCAGCGTGCAGATCCTGAGCCAACTCGGTGAGGCCAGTCTTGTCATAGACCGAGACGAGCGCGCGCTTGATGGGACGAACAGTCATGCGAGTTCCTTCGTTGAGGTGCCTAATGGCCGGCCGAGAACGACTCGGCGACCGTCAATGTGAAAAGAGTTGCGGGCAAGCTTGCCTACCCATTCGACGAGCATGGCTCGCTCGTTGGTCTTGATTCGTTCGTGCAAGGTTTCGACGTCGTCGGTGTCGAGCACGTCAACAACGGTCTGCGCGACAATCGGCCCCGTATCAACGCCCGCGTCCACCACAAACAGCGTGGCGCCCGTGACTTTGACGCCATATTCGAGCGCATCGCGCGGGCCGTGCATGCCGGGGAACGAAGGCGAAAGCGCCGGATGCGTGTTGAGAGTGCGGCCACCGAACTGGGCCAAGAACGCCGGCCCGGCAAGTTTCATGAACCCGGCTAACACCACGATCTCGGGATCGAACTGGGCGACTGCCTCAGTGAGCGCCGCATCCCAAGCCGGACGATCCTCAAAATCACGCAAAGGCAACACGAAGGTGGGGATACCGTGGCGTTCAGCCCGGCGCAGGCCCTCGATATCAGGGCGATCCGCGCCCACGGCCACGATCTGGGCGCCGAAGCCGGGATCTTGGCTCGCGTCGATCAGCGCTTGGAGATTTGTGCCGGAACCGGAGACCAAAACGACAAGTCGCGTGGGCTCAGAATCGTTGCGGTTCACGAGTTAAACGATAGTGCGTGATGCTCGCGCCGAGCACAGCACCCAAGGTGAACACAACGACGGCGATCACGCCTGTCAAGAAAACCGGTGGACCGACACTTTGCAGACGCCCGGTACCCAGTCCGCCCGTCGACGTCCAAATCAAGATTCCCGCAACAAGGCCGGCCGCAGCACCAAGCCCGGCAGAGTGTTGCAAGCAGCGTTTCCATGGAATGTTTTGGTGGGTGAGGCGCCGAAAAACGAAGCCGCCGAAGGCACCGCACAAGATCGGAATGAAGGTCAAGAAGAAAACCCAATGAGCGTGTGGGCCGGGGTTTGGAATGGCAGTGAAAATCGGGAAAGCCGGCATGATCTCAACATCCGTAACAGCCAGCGACACATACGAACTGCCACCCAAATTGACCGGCACGCCCAACAAAACCGCGCTCACCCAAAACGCTGCCGTAGGCACTGCCAAGATGAGGAGAAGCGCGAGTCCAAGTCCGGTCCCTTCGGGGTGGAGCGTGGCCCACAAGTGGGCCGACTCGTCGAGTGACGTAGCTAGCAAAACTACGAGAATTACCGTGGATAGAGAGAAAAAGAGCATCAACGTTGCTGCCGCGCCTTCGGCCGCAGGCCGGAAACGTTCGGGCAAACTCAACCAGGTTCGCTCCGCACGGTGCGAAGCGGCGAACGCCGCAGAAATCCCAGGCACGAGGAATGCTTGGAACGCGGCCCGAAAAACCGGAACCGCCACGTCATCATTCGACACAATGATCGAGAGAGTCGCGGCAATTAGCGCCGAGAACCCCGCCACAACTGCGCCGAACGCGCGAAAGTCGACATCATCGTTTCGCACCGCCCAGTGGGCAAACATGTACGTGGCCATGCCCCACATCGCCACGAAACCAATCGGGATGACCCCGATAGTCACTCCGTCCTGCTGAACCGAAGAACCAGTCGCAAACAGCCAGCCGATCGTGGCCCTGCGTAATACGTCTGTGAGCGTCGTCCACGTGGTGTTGGTCGAAATGGCGAAAAACATGACGACCAAACCAACAAAAGGAATCGCGACCGAGGTGAGAAGGGCTGGACGCCACACGTTCTCGTACTTGAAATCAGTCACGATCCAATCAAACCCTCAAAATACCGATTCCGCCATTCACCACGCACAAACGCTCCCAGAAAACAACGAAGCCGACCCCATTTTTGGAGCCGGCCTCGTTGAGAAACTGGTGTCAGAGCGACTGAAGGCTCTCTCGCATCAAGTCTGCCGTTTCAGATGGCGTCTTGCCCACCTTCACGCCAGCAGCTTCAAGCGCTTCCTTCTTCGCTTGAGCCGTGCCCGAGGAGCCCGAAACGATAGCGCCAGCGTGGCCCATCGTCTTGCCTTCAGGAGCCGTGAAGCCAGCCACGTAACCCACAACCGGCTTCGTGACGTGATCCTTGATGTAAGCCGCAGCGCGCTCTTCAGCGTCGCCACCGATTTCACCGATCATCACGATGACCTTGGTTTCGGGGTCGTTCTCGAAAGCTTCGAGCGCATCGATGTGGGTGGTGCCGATGATTGGGTCACCACCAATACCGATAGCGGTCGTGAAGCCGTAGTCACGCAGTTCGTACATCATCTGGTAGGTCAAGGTTCCGGACTTGGAAACCAAGCCGATGGGGCCCTTACCTGCGATGGTGTGTGGCGTGATGCCGGCGAGCGATTCACCCGGAGAGATGATGCCGGGGCAGTTCGGACCAATCATGCGGGTCTTCTTGCCTTCGAGATAGGCAAACACTTCAGCGGTGTCCTGAACAGGAACGCCTTCGGTGATGACCACCATGAGTGGGATTTCAGCGTCGATCGCTTCGATGCAGGCAGCCTTGGTGAAGGCAGGTGGCACGAACAGCACCGACACGTCGGCGCCGGTAGCTTCCATAGCTTCCTTGACGGTGCCGAACACTGGCAATTCCTTGCCGTTGAGTTCGGTGGTGGTGCCGGCCTTGCGTGCGTTCACGCCGCCCACGATGTTGGCGTCAGCTTGGAGCATCAAGGTGGTGTGCTTGGAGCCCATGCCACCGGTCATGCCCTGAACGATGATCTTCGAATCCTTGTTGAGGTAAATAGTCATTTCTTCAAGTCTCCGTTTCTCAGGCGTTCGCTAGTTCGGCGGCTTTGTCGGCCGCGCCGTCCATGGTGTCGACCTGAGTCACGAGCGGGTGATTCAGTTCGTTGAGGATTGCACGTCCGGCGTCGACGTTGTTGCCGTCGAGGCGTACAACGAGTGGCTTGGTGGCCGCGTCGCCGAGGATTTCCAATGCGCCCTTGATGCCGTTAGCAACTTCGTCACATGCGGTGATGCCACCGAACACGTTCACGAAAACGCTCTTAACTTGTGGGTCGTTCAGGATGACGTCGAGGCCGTCAGCCATCACCTGCGCGTTGGCGCCGCCACCAATATCGAGGAAGTTAGCGGGCTTGACGCCACCGTGGTTTTCACCCGCGTAGGCGACAACGTCGAGCGTGCTCATCACGAGACCAGCGCCGTTACCGATGATGCCGACTTCGCCGTCAAGCTTGACGTAGTTGAGGCCACGGTCCTTGGCTTTGGCTTCGAGCGGATCCGCTTCTTCGCGGATCTCGAACGCAGCATGGTCTGGGTGACGCACTTCGGACGCGTTTTCGTCGAGCGAAACCTTGCCGTCGAGAGCTTCAAGCTTGTCGCCTTCGAGACGGGCAAGCGGGTTCACTTCAACGAGGGTGGCGTCTTCTTCGACGTACACCTTCCAGAGTGCCTGCACCATTTCGATGGCTTGGTCGCGCAGTTCTGCTGGGAACTTCGCTTCGTCAACGATCGCAGCGGCCTTTTCGGGCGTAACGCCTTCGAGGGCGTCGACTGGAATCTTGCGTACGGCTTCAGGGTTGGTCTTCGCGACTTCTTCGATCTCAACGCCGCCTTCGACCGATGCGATGCACAGGTGCGAGCGGTTGGCACGATCGAGCAGGAACGAGAAGTAGTACTCCTCAACCGGCGGGGTGGCAGGCGTGATCAAGACACGGTTGACCGTGTGACCCTTGATGTCCATGCCGAGGATGGCGCGAGCGTGCTCGACTGCTTCATCAACACTCTTTGCGAGCTTGACGCCGCCAGCTTTGCCGCGACCGCCGGCCTTGACTTGCGCCTTCACGACAACAAAGCCACCGAGCTTTTCTGCAGCTGCAGCAGCATCGTCAGCGCTCTCGATAACAATTCCTTGAGTCACGGCTACGCCGTGCTTGGCGAAAAGCTCTTTCGCCTGGTACTCCATCAAATCCACGATGATGTCCGTCCTTCACGGTTCTGGAAAGTGCGTCAAAACGGCCGAAACTCGGCACGTAGGCACTTTGGCAACTTTACTAGCGCAGGTAGTCCGCGTCCTGAGAGGGTCGTGTCCTTTTCGTCACATAGACACCGTGCGTTCACCCTGAATCCACCTATTGGACTTGTCGGGACACTAATGTAGGTCCATTTAGCGGTACGGTTACGAACGTCAACGAGACGCCTCAAGGAGATTGTGTGCCGACACCTACGTGGGACAGACTTCGCCCGGAACGCCGCGAACGAATCATCGCGGCCGGGCGTGCCGAGTTTGGCGAGCACGGGTTTTCGCGCGCCAGTTTGAACACGATCGCGCGCGAAGCCAACGTCGCAAAGGGCAGTTTGTTTCAGTACTTCGACGACAAAATCGACTTTTTTGCGCACTTGGCTGAACTTTCGGCGCAGATCGTCGAAGACCACATGGCCAAGGCGATCGCTCCGCTGCCATGGGACACCGACTTTTTCGGTTCTCTTACCGAGGCGCTGTATCTGTGGGATGAGTTTTTCGCAAACAATCCTCAAGACCGGGCCTTGACTGCCGCGATCAACCTCGAAGGTGACGACCAAGCTCGGCTCGCTGTTCGTCAGGCTGTCAATCCGCACTATCTTGGCGTGCTCGTGCCCCTCATTGGCCACGGTCAAGGGTCTGGGCAGATCCGCGAAGACGCCGATCTTGAAATGGCCGCGGCCCTGTTCTTGCTGATTTTGCCGCATCTCGCTTTGGCGCCCCACACTCCTGGCCTCGACCCGATTTTTGGCCTCGATCACAAGGATTTCGATTCACGCAAACAGGTTTACGTCCAGTTTTCGGACGTGTTCCGTCGCACGTTCGGCGCAACCTGAGCAAACCGTTCGGCGCGCGCTTTCAAAATAGGCACGTCTCGGTTCCCGATTCTTCCCTAGCTTGCGCATGACCCCCCAGTGTGGCTAGCGTCACACCGATATGTGACCAGTGGTCATATTTGATTCGAGCGGCGGCCGCGAACCTTCCCGACGCAGAACTACGC
>SSHC01000073.1 GCA_008017265.1 Aeromicrobium sp. | reverse complement strand
GTCATGTTCTTCTTGTGGGGAATCCTCATCGCCACGCCAATCGTGGCGGGTACGATTCTCGCCGTGATCTGGTTTGGTCAGTTACTTATCGCGCCGCTTGCATCGGGCGACGTGCACCGGATTCCGTGGAACCGGCCTTCGCTCTTTTTGGCCCTCATCACTACGTCGATCTCAGCGGTAGTTGCTGGCTATTCGCTCGAAAATGCGCTCTACGACTGGGGAATTCCCGACTTTCTGTTCGTCGTGATGAACGTTTCTGCGGCTTTTCTCGTTACTAACGTGCTGGTGGTGGCGACCGAATGTCTCACCCGGCGTGCGGTGACTGCGATGAGTTTGCTGGTGTTTGTGGGCATCCCGGTCGTGGCCGCAGCGATGATCTCGTTCGTGATCTTTGGCAGCACGTTCTAGCGAACCCAGCCATGGGCGCGCTGGTGAACTAGTGCTCGCGTTGAGGCACGCCCAGTTTCGTACAGGCGTCCTCATAAAGCTTGACCACTGCTTCACGTACGTGTGGTCGCTCAGTCACCGTGATCGGCCACGGGATCTCGACGCGTTCGCCGTCCACATCCCAATATCCGGCCGACATGTCTAAATCAGCCATGACAGCCTCAGTGGCTTCAGCCTTGGCGAAAGCACGCACGATCAACAGATTGTCGTCACTGTGGTCGTCGTTCATATGGGCGAGCACTGCTGTCACGATGGCATCATCAAATCGAGTCATGCGTCTATTCTCGGTCATCAGATCGCTGAGGCGACAACCATGCGGCGCTGACGCCACACTTTCAGTGCTGTCCTTGGCTACGGTGTACTGGTGGAACGCTGGTTGTGGTGGGGATTCGGAGTCGTTGCGACGATCCTTTACGCGCTCGTGTCGATCTTGTCATATCAGCGTTTCGATGTGCATTCGTGGGACTTAGCAATTTTCGAGCAAGCGATCAAGGCCTACAGTCAATTTGAAGCGCCGATCGTGCTCGTCAAAGGACCCGAATACAACATCCTCGGTGACCACTTCTCGCCTGTCACCGCCCTGATCGCACCGTTCTACAAACTGTTCCCCTCGGCCTACACACTGCTGGTCGCACAAGCGGTGCTGATCGGCCTCTCCGTCGTGGTCATCGCGCGTCTTGCGATTCAACACCTCGGTGGCTGGTGGGGGAGTTTCTTCGCCGTTCTGTACGCCACATCGTTCGGTATTCAAGCCGCAGTCAGTGTCGATTTCCATGAAGTCGCGTTCGCAGTGCCACTGCTCGCGATGGCCGGTGCCGCTTTCGTCAACGGGAAGTTCGATCACGTGATCTGGTGGTCGCTGCCGTTGTTCCTCGTGAAAGAAGACCTCGGCATGACGGTCGCGGCAATCGGCGTGGCCCTGTGGCTTGCGGGTGAACGCCGGCGAGGCTTCTGGCTCGGGCTAGTTGGCCTGTTGGGCACCTTCCTGATCGTGTTCCTCGTGATCCCGTACTTCAACAACGGAGGCGAATACGACTACGTAGGCACGCTCGGCGGGGAAAACGGCGTAGTCAGCACGCTCGTGTCGGGCCTCGGCACGAAACTGCTTACAGTCCTCATCACGCTCGGCGTGGGCGGCTTGTCCGTGTTCGG
Organism: Aeromicrobium sp.; assembly: GCA_008017265.1. Classification (GTDB taxonomy): domain Bacteria; phylum Actinomycetota; class Actinomycetes; order Propionibacteriales; family Nocardioidaceae; genus Aeromicrobium. The sequence goes on along the minus strand of SSHC01000073.1, from coordinate 12,878 downwards.
TTCGCCGTGGATTGTGGCCGTCATCCCGACGCTCGCCTGGCGTTTCGTAGGAGACGTTGAGTACTACTGGGGCACCGAGTGGCACTATTCGCTCGTCCTCATGCCAATCGTGTTCATCGCCATGATTGATACCCATATTCAAAAACCCCAATGGCGTTGGGCCAACGCGCTGATTGCGATTGGTTTTGCCGGTTGGATGTTGCAGGGGTCGGCTTTCCACCAACTCGCGAATGGTGACGCGTGGGGTGGCAACGCGCGTGCACAAGCCGCGCACAGGGTACTCGATGAGATTCCGGAGGGTTCGTACGTCGAGGCGGATATTGGTTTGCTGTCCCACCTCGTCAGCAAACACAATGTGTATTGGCGTGGCACCATCGGTCAAGCACAACCGGACTACATCGTGTTCGACAAAGACCTCTCCACTGACGACATCATCGGCTACGCCTGGCAAGCACACAACCGCGAATTCACGGTTATCTACGAGGACGGATTCTTCGTGATTGCCCGCCGTGCTGGGCTCAAATAGCTGGCACGCGCCAGGGGTAAGTCAGGGGCGAGTCATGCTCATGACGTCAAGCGCAGCGTCGAGGTCGGCTTCGCTGATCTCGCCGCGCTGCACGTACCCTTCATCGAGCACCACCTGGCGGATAGTTTTGCGTTCCTTGACAGCCTTCTTCGCAATCGCGGCCGCGTTCTCGTACCCGAGGTAACGGTTCAACGGCGTCACCACCGACGGGCTCGACTCGGCCAATTCGAGGCAGCGTTCTTCGTTGGCGGTAATGCCATCGATGCATCGTTCAGCAAGCACCGCCGAGGAGTTCGCGAGCAGACGGATCGATTCGAGCACGTTCCGGCCGATCACTGGCAGCATCACGTTCAACTCGAACGAGCCGCTCGCCCCCGCGAACGCGATCGCCGCATCGTTGCCGATTACTTGTGCACACACCATCAACGTTGCTTCGGGCAGCACCGGGTTCACTTTGCCGGGCATGATGCTGGAACCAGGTTGCAGATCCGGCAAGTTGATTTCGCCTAAGCCAGTGCGCGGGCCGGACCCCATCCAGCGTAGATCGTTACAAATCTTCACCAAGCTCACCGCGATCGTGCGCAGGGATCCGCTGAACTCCACCAGACCGTCTCGGGCTCCTTGCGCTTCGAAGTGATCGGTAGCTTCAGTGATCGGTAGCCCGGTGTTCTGGGCAAGGATCTCGATCACGCGCTGTGGGAATCCGGCGGGAGTGTTGATGCCCGTGCCCACGGCAGTGCCACCCAACGGTACTTCAGCCGCGGCGGGTAGCGCCTTCTCGACGCGCTCGATGCCCTTACGGATCTGAGCCGCGTAGCCAGCGAACTCTTGGCCGAGCGTGACGGGCGTGGCGTCCATCAAGTGGGTGCGCCCCGACTTCACCACGTTTGTGAACTCGGCGGCTTTCGCTTCGAGACTGATCGCCAAACGATCGAGCGCGGGTAACAGCACGCGGATCGCCGACTCGGTGGTGGCCACATGAATCGAGGTGGGGAACACGTCGTTGCTTGACTGCGAGGCGTTCACATGATCGTTCGGGTGCACCTCGATGCCCGAATCGCGGGTCGCGATCGTGGCGATCACTTCGTTGGTGTTCATGTTGCTGGACGTGCCAGAACCGGTCTGGAACACGTCGATCGGGAACTGGTCATCGTGGGCGCCGCTAGCCACCTGATCGGCTGCCGCCCGAATCGCGTCCGCCATCGACTTGTCGAAGATCCCCAATTCGCCGTTCGCTTGCGCGCACGCGGCTTTGATCTGTGCCAAGGCCCGGATCTGTGCCGATTCGATCGGTGTCCCCGAGATGGGAAAATTCTCGATGGCTCGCTGAGTTTGGGCACGCCAGAGCGACTGCGTGGGCACTCGCACCTCGCCCAGCGTGTCGTGTTCGATGCGCCATTCGCCAGATTTGGTCATACCGTGCACGATACTCCCGCGCAGCGGCTTAGCTCCCGCGAAGCGAATTACTCCTTGGAACGGACTCGCAAAACGCCCAAAGGTACGGTCACTTCGCCGCTCGGATCGGTAAAGAAGTCGTTGCCTTTATCGTCGACGACGATGAACGCAGGGAAGTCTTCCACATCGATCTTCCAGACTGCTTCCATGCCCAGTTCGGGCCATTCGAGCACTTCTTGGCTCTTGATGCAGTCTTGCGCCAAGCGGGCCGCCGGGCCGCCGATCGAACCGAGATAGAAACCACCGAACTCATCGCACGCTTCGGTGACTTGCTTGGAACGGTTGCCCTTTGCGAGCATCACCATCGAACCGCCAGCGGCTTGGAAACTCTTGACGTACGAGTCCATACGCCCGGCCGTCGTCGGGCCGAACGAACCCGAGGCCATGCCTTCGGGGGTCTTGGCCGGTCCGGCGTAATAGACAGGGTGATTCTTCATGTATTCAGGCATGGGTTCGCCAGCGTCGAGAAGTTCTTGAATCTTCGCGTGGGCGATATCGCGAGCCACCACGAGTGGACCCGTCAGGCTCAACCGTGTCTTGACCGGGTACTTGCTGAGTTCGGCGCGGATTTCGTCCATGGGTCGCGTGAGGTCGATCTTGACCACTTCGCCACCCGAAATGTCTTCGGCCACACCTGCATCAGGCATGTAGTGAGCCGGGTCCATTTCGAGTTGCTCAAGGAACACGCCGTCTGGGGTGATCTTGCCGAGCGCTTGACGGTCAGCTGAACACGACACGGCAATCGCCACCGGGCACGAAGCACCGTGGCGTGGCAACCGCACCACGCGCACGTCGTGGCAGAAGTACTTGCCACCGAACTGCGCGCCGATACCGAACGACTGAGTCAACTTGAACACTTCTTCTTCGAGTTCCAAGTCACGGAACCCGTGCGCACTCATCGACCCTTCGGTCGGCAAGTTATCCAGGTAATGCGCTGAGGCGTACTTGGCCGTCTTGAGTGCGTATTCGGCCGAGGTGCCGCCGATCACGATGGCGAGGTGGTACGGCGGGCAGGCGGCCGTGCCGAGGCTCTTGATCTTCTCGTCCAAGAACTCTAAGAGTCGCTTGGGATTCAAGACAGCCTTGGTCTCTTGATACAAGAACGACTTGTTGGCAGAACCGCCACCCTTAGCCATGAACAAGAACTTGTATTCGGGTTTCGCCGGGTCGCCAGGCGTTGAATACAACTCGATTTGAGCCGGCAAGTTCGTTCCCGTGTTCTTCTCCTCAAACACGGTGAGCGGGGCGAGTTGGCTGTAACGCAAGTTAAGTTTCGTGTACGCGTCATAGACGCCGCGGCTGATGTGTTCGGCGTCGTCCACGCCCGTCAACACGCCTTCGGACTTCTTGCCCATCACGATCGCGGTGCCCGTGTCTTGACACATCGGCAGCACGCCGCCGGCCGAAATGTTGACGTTCTTCAACAAATCGAGAGCCACGAACCGATCGTTGCCCGACGATTCGGGATCGTCGATGATCTTGCGCAACTGGGCGAGGTGTGCGGGACGCAAATAGTGGCTGATGTCGTGCATCGCCTCGGCCGTGAGCCGCTGGAGGGCTTCTGGCTCCACGTTCAAGAACGTGCGGTCGCCCACTTGCGTGGTGGAAACGCCCTCAGTGGTGATGAGGCGATAAGGGGTGTCGTCGGGGCCGATCGGAAGGAGGTCGGAGTACCGGAATTCTGCTTCAGTCACCCTTCGAGACTACTGGCAACAGGGTCGGCATCCCTGCTGAGGATGGACTAACTCAGTGCCTACTGGAGATTGCACCCCAACGAGGCGAAACCGGCACGCAGGCGCCGGAACTGCGCCCAGACTAATCGGACAAGCGCGAAGCGTTTGTCACGATGGCGTCAATGATCGTGCGATTCAATTGTGCGGGCAGGTCGTGGCCCATGCCGGCAATCTGAATGTAGGTGGCCTCAGGAATTGCTTCCGCGACAGCAAGCCCGCCCGACTTGTGTACAAGTGGATCGGCAGCCCCGTGAATCACGGTGGTGGGTGCTACGACCGCGTGCAGCGATTCGGTGCGGTCGTCTTGCGTGAGGACTGTCAGAAGTTGGCGCGCAACCCCGCTGGCGATGCGACCGCGATCATACGTCTCCATGGCGCGTCGCCGCGCGAACGTGAGTTCGGTGGGGAATGCTGGCGAGGCGAGAAGCTGGTCAACTTCGAGTTGAAAATTCACGTAATCGCCGCGAGTTTGTCCGGTCTTGATCAGCGACTTTCTGATCGTCTTTATCGTCGGCCGACCGACGCCCTTCTTGCCGGAATTTGCGGATATTGAGGCAAGCGTCAAGACCCGTTCGGGGTGGGTGCAGGTGATCGTTTGCGCAATCATCCCTCCAGTCGAGAAGCCGACAATGTGGGCGGCCTTGACACCGAGGTGGTCAAGCAGGCCAAGCGCGTCGTCACCCATATCCTGCAATGAATAGGGCGCCGAGCCTCGACCAGCGAGCGCAGCGAGAATTGCGGTCCGTGAGACGTGATGGTGACGCAGTTTCGTGGAACGACCCGTATCTCGGTTGTCGAACCTGACAACGTGGAAACCACGGCTCGCCAAGCTCGTGCAGAACTCGTTCGACCACCAGCCCATCGGGCACCCAAGCCCCATGATGAGCAGGACTGTCTCATGTTCAGGGTTGCCGAAGGTCTGATAACAGATGTCGAGTCCGCTGGGCAGGTGCGCGAACTGTTCGTCTGAAACCTGGATTTCGATGGCATCGTCCTGAGAGACAGTCATGGTTACTCCTGCGGCAGTCCTGAGAACGCGCGAAGTTTCTGTGCGCGGTGTTCACTGCGAATCGTGCGAATCGTGCCAGAACGCGAGCGCATGACGATCGATTCGGTGGTGATGCGGCCGGACTCGTGGCGCACGCCCTGAACCAAGTTGCCGTCGGTAATGCCGGTGGCGACGAAGAAACAATCGTCTGCGTTGACGAGGTCGTTCGTAGACAGAATCTGATCGAGATCGAGACCCGCATCAATCGCGCGTTGGCGTTCAGCATCGTCAACGGGTGCGAGTTTGCCTTGGATCACGCCACCGAGGCACTTCATCGCAACGGCAGTGATGATTCCTTCAGGTGTACCGCCACGGCCGAGTAGGAGGTCAATTCCTGAGCCGGGGCGGGCTGCGACGATACCGCCAGCGATATCGCCGTCGCTAATGAGTTGAATGCGGGCACCTGCGGCTCGCACTTCTTCGATGATCTGGTCGTGGCGTGGCCGGTCGAGGACACACACGGTGATATCTGAGGCGGATTTGCCTTTGGCGCGAGCCACGATGTCGATGTTTTTCGCGACGGGCAGGCGGATGTCCACGAGGTCGGCAGCTTCGGGACCGGCGATGAGTTTGTCCATGTAGAAGACGGCCGAAGGGTCGTACATCGAGCCTCGTGGCGCGACGGCCATGACTGAGATCGCGTTTGGAAGGCCCTTCGACGTCAAGGTGGTGCCGTCGATGGGATCGACCGCGACGTCGCATTCGGGCCCATCCCCATCACCCACGTGTTCGCCGTTGAAAAGCATGGGCGCTTCGTCTTTTTCGCCTTCGCCGATGACCACAACGCCAGCCATCGAAACGGTGTTGATCATCTTGCGCATGCCGTCAACGGCAACTCCGTCGGCACTGTTCTTGTCGCCTCGGCCAACCCAGCGCGAGGCCGCGATGGCACCGGCTTCAGTCACTCGGACGAGTTCGAGGGCGAGATTTCGGTCGGGGGCTTCAGCAGCAGGCTTGAAAGTGTCCACGTGCATACTCTATCGAGACGCATGTCTAGGCTGGACCTGTTAGGGCAGTTAGCCACACGTAAGGACACGTCTTTCTATGAGTTCAACTTCGCGCGGCAACCCGTCGATGGGCGATATTTTGCGCACAACAATCGTGTTGGGTCTCATTTTGGTTGGGCTTTTCGCTGCTGGGAAACTACTCTTCACGGTTGAACCCGAGAACCCGACATCTGACGTGGACTACCTGTTGGCGGCCTCCGGTGTCGAAAACTCGGCCGGATTCGATCCACTTGTCGTGCCGAAACTTGATGAGGGCTGGCGGGCCACCGTGGCGAAGTTCGACGGTAATTCGTGGCGCTTCGTCATCACTCGCGACAAAGAGTTCTATTCGTTTGAGCAAGTTCGGATGGGCGAGCGCGAGTTCTTGCTGACATCGGGCATCACCTTGAAAGACGACGCCACCGTGGATTTTGACGGAACCACCTGGCGGATCGGTTCCGATGAATCCGGCAACCCGACCTATCTGCGCGACGACAGCGGTTTCATGTACGCCGTCACGAGCAATGCCAAAAGAGCAGACATCGAAGCCTACATGGCGTCGTTGGTGCCGTTCTCGACCGTTTCAGACTGACTGCTTGCCGCTGCCAGGCGTTCGCGGGCGCCGTCCAGCCACTGCTGGCAGATCGCAGCGAGTGCTTCGCCGCGTTCCCACAACGTCAACGACTCTTCAAGCGTCCCGCCGCCCGTTTCGAGTTTCTGGACAATGCTGATGAGTTCTTCGCGTGCTTCTTCGTAGCTGATCTCTGGTGTTTCAGGTGTTTCAGGCATGAGTTTCCTTCGTGTCAGTTGCCGTGAGTGTGGTGACGGTGGCGCCAATCCTGCCGTGCGCGACCCGCACCGAAATCGTGTCGCCTTCGGTGAGTTCTTCAGGGCTCGTGACGTGCGAGCCGTCGTTCGCTTGGACGATCGCATAGCCGCGTTCGAGAGTCGCCAACGGAGACAAGGCCCGCACTCGGGCGAGTTGGTGGGCGAGATCATCGTGGGCTCGATGGAGTCGTTGACCAAACGCGTTACGCGACCGGGCAACCGTCAGATCGAGGTCTTGGCGGCGAATATCAACGATCGACGTTGGTTGCGTCAGCACGGGGCGCGAACGGATCTGGTCAAGAGCTTGTGATTCAGCGGAAATGCGGGCTGACATGGCACCGCGAATCCGATCAAGACTGTGGTTCAGCCCGTCCCGTTCAGCCGACTCATCGGGGACGACTCTCTTGGCCGCGTCCGTGGGAGTTGACGCCCGCAAGTCAGCAACGAAATCGAGAATCGGCATGTCCGGTTCGTGACCGATTGCGCTAATCACGGGAGTGTTTGCAGCGAACACGGCACGCACGAGGGCCTCGTCGCTGAACGGCAAGAGATCTTCAAGTGAGCCACCGCCACGGGCGATGATGATGACGTCCACGTTCACGTCGGCATCGAGTTCACGCAACGCGGCGATTACTTCGCCGGCGGACTTCGGGCCTTGGACGAGGGCGTGCTTCACAAACACGGTTGCGCCTCGCCACCGGTTACGGATATTTTCCAGCAGGTCTTTCTCAGCGGCCGTGTCACGCCCAGTAATCACGCCGATGCCACGCGGCAAGACCGGTAAGGGCAGTTTGTGGCGCGGCTCGAACAAGCCTTCGGCCGCGAGCAGTTGCTTGCGCTTCTCCAGTTCAGCGAGCAAAGCGCCTTGGCCGGCCGGCCTGATCTGCGAAATCTTGAGCGACAGCCGACCACTGGGCACATAAAAGTCTGGTTTTGCTTCGACGATGACGCGCATGCCGTCGGTGATCGGGGTGGGGGAGGACTCGTAGACACCGCGGAACGCGATCGCCGAGGTGCTGACCTTCTCGTTCAAATCCCGCAGCGTCAAATAATAGAAATTGCCGCTGCGTTTCGGTTGAACAACTTCGGCCTCGATCCATACGGCACCGAGCCGGCCGATGTAGCCACTCAAGAGTTCCGAAATTGTGTGCAGGGCGGCAGGACTCTGCTCGCTCGTCTCCAAGGCCATGACATCACCTTAGGGCTCAGCACTGACACGAGTTGGCGTTCAGCGTTCGCGTGTTGCACTCGGGGCTCGGTCGGGTAAGGGTTACGCAGGTAGACTGCCCTTATGTCGTCTTCCACAGTTGATCTCGGTATGCCCGTTGCTGACGGGCAAGTGCTCTTGGCAGCGCCGCGTGGCTATTGCGCGGGTGTCGACCGTGCCGTCATCACCGTTGAGAAGGCCTTGGACTTGTACGGGCCGCCGGTTTACGTGCGTAAAGAAATCGTGCACAACAAGCACGTGGTCAATGACCTCGCTGAACGCGGCGCGATCTTTGTTGACGAACTCGATGAGGTTCCGCCTGGTTCCACCGTCGTCTTTTCTGCTCACGGCGTTTCTCCTGCAGTGCATCTCGAAGCGGGCGAGCGCAATCTAAAGACGATCGATGCGACGTGCCCGCTGGTGACGAAGGTTCACCACGAAGCTCGCCGATTCGCGGAGAACGATTATCGGATTTTGTTGATTGGGCACGCAGGTCACGAAGAAGTGGAAGGCACTGCGGGTGAAGCCCCCGATCACATCACGCTCGTTGAGCATCCTGAAGACGTAGATGGGTTGGAGTTCCCGGAGGGCACCAAACTGTCGTGGCTGTCGCAAACCACGTTGTCAGTTGACGAGACGATGGAGATTGTGCGCAGGCTGCGTGAGAAGTTCCCGCATCTTGAGGATCCGCCGAGCGACGACATTTGTTATGCGACTCAGAACCGGCAAGTTGCTGTCAAAGAGATCGCCAAGAATGCTGACTTGGTGATCGTCGTGGGTTCGGCGAACTCGTCCAACTCGGTTCGCCTTGTCGAGGTCGCGCTCGAGGCTGGCGCGAAAGCCTCGTACCGCATCGATGATGTCAGCGAGTTGAAGCCCGAATGGCTCGAAGGGGTGACGCGCGTGGGCGTAACATCGGGTGCCTCAGTTCCCGACAATCTCGTGCAAGATGTGCTCGATCTGTTGAGCGAACGGGGCATCGGTGACACACAGGCAGTTCGCACTGCGGAAGAATCGCTCATTTTTGCTTTGCCACCGGAACTTCGCAAAGACCTCAAGGCTGCCGGCAAACTCTAAAACTAGCTTTGGCTGTAGAAAACGATGCGCTTTTCGCGCGCGTTCCAAAACCTCAATAACGAAGCGACGATGGCTAGGCCTTGTCCCAGCATGAGGATTCCGCCGTTCTTCATTGTGGCGGAGATCGCGTGACCTACCGGGCCGGTGCTTTCGGGCAAGTTCTCAATGACGAGTGCCTCAGGGTTCAGCGATGCGATCGTCAACATGGCGAGCACGAGCAGTACGGGCGGCATGAGCGTGATCACGTAAAGCCCTCGCTCGGTCACAGCGAGGGGAGCGGTGACCACGACGAGTAAATAGCCGACGGTAAAAACCGCACCAATTTCGTTATCGAGTAGATCAATGCTGGAAATGATGCTCAGGGCCAATACCGACATCATGATGGTTCCGCCGGTGGTCAAGTCGTGGCGTGAAAGGTTCGCGGGGACGCGAGCGAGGCTCGCTAGGGGGCCACTCGCCTGCGTGCTCATGCACCAGAGGCTAGTTCATGAATGCCCGATAATTCCGCCAATTGTGTTGGTGTCGCACGGTGGGCATGTTGCGCAATGGTCCTTGTGAGGTTTCGGCGTTTGTGATTGAGGCGAACCGCACCACTGCTGCGTGGGCATAGGGACCGTAGGCTTAGGCCTTGTGGCTCTTTCAATTGGCATCGTAGGTCTCCCGAACGCGGGTAAGTCGACTCTCTTCAACGCACTCACCAACAATCACGTTTTGGCGGCGAACTACCCGTTCGCGACGATCGAACCGAATGTGGGTGTCGTGGGGGTGCCAGATGCTCGCCTCGACAAACTCGCCGAGATTTTCGGCTCCGAACGCATCTTGCCAGCGACAGTGCAATTCGTTGATATCGCCGGAATCGTGCGGGGTGCGAGCGAAGGCGAAGGCATGGGCAACAAGTTCTTGTCGCATATTCGCGAATCTGATGCAATCTGCCAAGTGACTCGAGTTTTTCGTGACGAAGACGTCACCCACGTGGACGGAGATGTTAATCCGTCGAGTGATCTGGAGACGATCACGATCGAACTCGTGCTCGCTGATTTGCAGACCGTTGACAACGCTTTGCCGCGGCTCGAGAAGGAGTCGCGCAAAGACAAAGAACTCGTGCCGATGCTGGAAGAGGCGCGTAAAGCCAAAGAGGTGCTTGAGGACGGACGCGGTGTGCTCGCGGCTGGGCTTGACTTGGGCTTGTTGCGCGAACTGCACTTGCTCACGGCCAAGAAGTTCTTGTACGTGTTCAACTGTGACGCCGACGAACTCGCCGACGAAGACCTCAAGACCCGCATGCGCGAGCTGTGTGCTCCGGCCGAAGCGATCTTCCTCGACGCGAAGAGCGAAGCAGAATTGGCTGAACTTGGCGATGACGAAGAAGCCGAAGAGATCCGCACCGAAATGCTCGCCGAGATGGGCATCACCGAGCCGGGACGTGACCAGCTGGCACGTGTTGGTTTTGACACGCTCGGGCTGCAGACCTATCTCACGGCAGGCCCGAAGGAAGCGCGCGCTTGGACGATCCGCAAGGGTTCGACCGCGCCCGAAGCAGCTGGCGTGATTCACACAGACTTCCAAAAGGGTTTCATTAAGGCCGAGATTGTCAGTTTTGACGACCTCGTCGCAGCAGGCACGATGAATGAAGCCAAAGCCGCCGGCAAAGTCCGGATGGAAGGCAAGGAATACATCATGGCCGACGGCGACGTAGTCGAGTTCCGCTTCAACGTCTAATCCCCACAATTCCCACGAGACCCTCGATTTTTGGGTTCGCGCATACCAATTAGGTACGCGCGAACCCAAAAAATGTGGGTGAAGTGTGAACAGTGTGACGGCGAGGCTGCATTAGTGGGTGATTGATATCGCTAGCTAGGGGTTCTCGCGAGAAATCAACCTGGTGGCCCAATTCGCCATAGACTTGAAGTGTTGGCAGAAACGCGGTCCGACTCGGGCGAAATGGGGTATTCAACGTGTTTTCTTGGCGATTTAATTCATTCCGGATCCTTGTGTTAGCACTTAGCGGTCTATTACTTTTTTCCGCCTGTTCCGGATCCGGCGACAAAACTGCTGCCGATCGAGGCACGGGGAAAAGTCAGCAGAACCAGGTCATCGACTTTGAGGATCCTGTGCTTGAGCGGCTTCTTCAAGAAAAGCTCAAGAAGGAAGAGATCAGGGCAAGCGACCTAGCTGACTACCGCAGAATTCATATCGCAGCCGATGAGTTCGTTTTCCTCACCAAACCGGGTGAAGATTCAGAATCAGTCGCGCATTACATGCTCGATGACGAGTTTGAATTTGAAGGAAAGCGCTATCACGGCTTCGGCACCATGACCACCTTGGCGGACCTCAAACACTTCGCCGCGTTAGAGGAAATTAACGTAACGCTCCAACCCAAGATCGACTACTCAACCATCCCAGCCAGCGTGGCCAAGAAGGTCACGATCATGAGAATCAACCAGAGCAAGCTCACCTCGATTGACTTCGTAAGCGATTTTCCGCAGCTTGGCGAACTCGATATCGATGGGAACGATGTTTCGGATTTGGGTCCCCTTGCTGGAAAGAGTTCGCTCATAAGTTTGCGCTTCCGCTGGAATCAAGTTGAAGACTTAAGCCCGTTGTCGGATCAGAAGAAGCTTCGCACGATTCAAGCGAACAGCAACAAGGTCTCCGATTTGTCTCCGCTGGCGGAACTTCCCAAACTCGAAGAGATCGGCTTCTATGACAACAAGATCGTTGATGTTTCTCCACTTCAAGGAATGTCGACGCTCACCAACATTGAATTGAGCAACAACCGAATTTCCGACGTGTCGCCGCTGAAAGACTTCACCTCAATCGAAGAGTTGCGACTCGTAGGGAACCCGATCAAGAACATTGAACTCTTGTCGAGAGTCCCGAATGTGGAGTACTAAAAGGTAAACCTAGCGAACGCTCACTCGCCTTCAACGCGAGTGAGCGTTGCGCTGAGGTGGTGCGTCATCGGGACGCCAACTGCGGCCATCGCGAACGAAGTCGTGAGGGTATCGCCGTCAAGATGAATCGTGCGTTTCGTGGCATCGACCTGTTTGGCCGAAGCTGAATTAACCACACGCGAAACCAGTTCGGCAGTAAAGCCCTCTTCGTGAAGTTCGATCGGACCTTCAGCCAGTTCGGTCTGGCCCGTGGGTTGTGCCAAAACGAACTCGACAGTCTCATACTTCACTACGCGCAGGTACCCGGTTTCGATGTGCATGGGTCGACCTTCGGGCGACCACGTGCGCTGCGAATACACGAGAAACGGCTTGCCGACGTCAACGAAACTGACTTCCTCGGTGTAGTGAAAGGAATCGATCGTGGGGTACTCGCCGGCGCCTTCGCCTCGCCACGTACCGACAAGATGGCGAACAGGTTCCAATGCTGGATTCAGGCTCATGGGGGAAGTCTAGGCTTCTGTCGGAGCAAGGTGGCATGGTGCGCTCGACGCGGCAGGTGAAGATAGACCCATGACGCAACCAGAGCCGCAGACGGCGGAAGAACTCATGCGGTCACGCTTCGACGCTTTCAAGCGTGGTGATGAGGCGTGGCTGTTGCGCACGTGGCATGCGTCGACTCGTCCCGAGCACCTCGACCTCACCGACAACCCCACGTGGCGTGGACTCCAAATCGTGCAGACCGCATTGGGCGCGCAAGGTGACGAAACCGGGATGGTCGAGTTCCGAGCCACCTACCTCAACGAGGATGGTTCAATCGGTGTCTTGCACGAACGCTCTCGGTTCGAGCGCGAGAGCGGAACGTGGTTCTACGTCGATGGTGTTCACTTCGAAAACGAGTGAGCAACCGACTGATTAGAACGCGAGGTTCATCCCGGCCGGTGCGATGACGTAGGAGATACCGCCACTGCCCTTCAGCCAAGCGCGTTCGAACTGCGCGCGGTTGTAGATGCGACGAACCTGTGCATTAGTTTTCCCGGCAGGGTCATTGATGATCACCTCATTTTTTGCTGTAAAGCCTCGCACCACGATGAGGTGGCCGGGGGTCGAACTGATCGGCGCACCCG
>SSHC01000060.1 GCA_008017265.1 Aeromicrobium sp. | reverse complement strand
GTCAATGTGGTGTGACGACAAAGGACCGATGCCCCGACAGCAAAACGCTTATCGGGTTCATCGGTCCTTACATCGATTGCCAGGTCGCCACGAATTCCGTGGGCACGACCAACGCGGCCAACTACGACGCGCATGGCGTCTCAGCGGCGCCTGTCGACGTCCACGAAGTCGATTCGCGCGCCTTTGCCGCCAGCGATAGCGGCAGAGACGGTACGAATCGCACGGGCGGTGCGGCCCTGGCGGCCAATCACCTTGCCGAGGTCTTCTGGATGAACATGAACCTCAAACAGTTCACCGCGACGCGTCTGCTTCGCGCGAACGTTGACGTCGTCTGGGTGATCAACGATCCCCGAAACGAGATGTTCAATGACCTCTTGCAATGGTGCTGCCATGATCAGGCCTCTTCTGCCTTGGCTTCGTCAGCAGGTGCTTCTTCGGCTGCGGCTTCTTCAGCTGGAGCCTCTGCAACCTCTTCTGCAACTGCTTCTTCAGCAGCGGGCGCTTCCTCAGCAGGAGCCTCTTCCTTCTTAGCCTTTTTGGCCTTGGTGGTGGCTTCCTTCTTTGGCTCGGCATGAAGTTCCTTCAACGCCGCCTCGAACAATGCAGCCTTGTCGGCCTTCGGTTCAGGTTGCTTGAGGGTTGCCTTGCCGCCGATGTCACCCGTGAGCTTCAGAATCGCAGCAACAGCTTCGGTTGGCTGAGCGCCAACGCCGAGCCAGTACTGAGCACGCTCCGAGTTGACGTTGATCGTCGACGGGTCGGTCTTGGGGTTGTACGTACCGATTTCTTCGATAACGCGGCCGTCACGCTTGGTGCGTGCGTCGGCAACGACGATGCGGTAGAACGGGGTGCGGATCTTGCCCATCCGCTTGAGGCGAATCTTGACTGCCACGAGAGTGGTGTCTCCTTGTTGTGTCTACGGTTGGTGGTGGTCTACGACATGTGGGGCAAGTCGTATCCCATCAGGGGGCCGGACTGTTGTGGCTGAGAGGGTCCACGCGAGTTCCGGACGCAATCCCCTATTGTGCCAGAACCAAACCGGCTTGACCAAACCTGGCCTCCCTTGCACGCGAGTCGTGTCGTGAAAGCCAGTCGGCGCGTACGCAATCAGAGCAGGTCGCGAAGTTCCTTGGGCAGTTCGAAGTCCGTTGCGGCGGGGTCATTGAACCCGAACGCAGCCGACGGATCGGGCTTTTGCGCTTGTTGGGCTGCTGCCTGAGCTGCGCGCTTTGCCGGGTTACCCGAGCCGCGCTTGCCCTTCTTGTTCTGTTTGGGTTGCTTTGCACCGGCTCGCTTCGATCCGCCCATGGCAGGCAGACCGTTGGCTGGGTTGAAACCACCCTTCGCCATTTGCTTCATCATCTTTGCGGCCTCGAAAAACCGGTCAACGAGATGGTTCACATCGCTGACTTGAGTTCCGGAACCGGCAGAAATACGTGCCCGTCGGGAACCGTCGATAATTTTCGGATTCTCGCGTTCGGCAGGCGTCATCGAACGAATAATCGCCTTGATCTTGTCGATTTCACGTTCGTCGAAGTTCGCGATCTGCTCTTTAAATTGGCCCATGCCCGGCAACATGCCGAGCATTTTGGTCATCGAACCCATTTTGGAGAGCGCCTCCATTTGGGCAAGAAAGTCACCGAGCGTGAACTGACCTTCAGTTAGGCGCTCGGCCGTGCGTGCAGCCTCTTCGGCGGTAAAGGCCTTTTCTGCCTGCTCGATGAGGGTGAGCATGTCGCCCATGTCGAGGATGCGCGATGCCATGCGGTCTGGGTGGAAGACATCGAAGTCTTCAAGTTTTTCGCCCGTCGAAGCGAACATGATCGGTCGACCAGTAACCGAACGCACAGACAGCGCCGCACCACCGCGAGCGTCACCGTCGAGTTTCGATAGAACGACACCGGTGAAATCGACGCCTTCAAGGAACGCTTGGGCCGTGTTGACTGCATCTTGGCCGATCATGGCATCGATCACGAACAGGACTTCGTCAGGATTGACTGCCGCTCGAATATCAGCGGCCTGTTTCATGAGTTCGTCGTCAATGCCGAGACGTCCGGCCGTATCGACGATCACCACGTCGTGGAGTGTCCTCGTTGCCTCTGCCAGACCTGCCCGAGCAACCTCAACAGGGTTTCCTACGCCGTTACCCGGCTCCGGAGCGAAAACCGTGACGCCTGCTTGCTCGCCAACTACCTGCAACTGGGTGACTGCGTTGGGGCGTTGCAAGTCAGCAGCAACAAGCATCGGAGAATTGCCTTGCGACTTCAGCCAACGGCCAAGCTTTCCTGCCAGCGTCGTTTTACCAGCGCCTTGCAGACCGGCCAACATGATGACGGTGGGCGGGTTCTTGGCAAAGCGGATGCGCCGCGTTTCACCGCCAAGAATCTGAACGAGTTCCTCGTTGACGATCTTGATGACTTGCTGGGCCGGATTAAGCGCTTGGCTTACTTCCTGCCCGAGTGCCCGTTCCTTAACCGTGGAAATGAACTCACGAACCACCGGCGCAGCCACATCGGCGTCGAGGAGCGCGAGTCGTATTTCACGGGCGACAGCATCGATGTCGGCTTCGGTTAGTCTGCCTTTGCCACGAAGGCTCTTGAACGCGGACTGGAGGCGGCTTTGCAAGGAATCAAACATAGGAGTTCAGCCTATCGAAAGAGAGCAACGTTGTGACGGTTGATCCCGACACATGCACGAACTTGACTCAGGAAAGTAGCGCGTCGACAAACTCAACAGCATCGAACGGCGCCAAATCGTCTGGGCCTTCACCGAGTCCAACAAATTTCACAGGAACACGCAATTCGCGTTGCACAGCAATCACGATTCCACCCTTGGCCGTGCCATCGAGCTTGGTGAGGACGATTCCCGTCACATCGGTAACTTCGGAAAAGACTCGTGCTTGCGCCAAGCCGTTCTGGCCTGTCGTCGCATCGATCACGAGCAACACCTCGGTGATAGTGGCTTGCTTTTCGACAACACGCTTGATCTTGCCCAGTTCGTCCATGAGTCCCGACTTCGTGTGAAGTCGACCTGCAGTATCAACGAGCACGACATCGACACCGTCTTCGATGCCTTGCTTGACTGCCTCAAATCCGACGCTCGCCGGGTCACCACCTTCTGGGCCACGCACGGTGCTGGCACCGACGCGCTCGCCCCACGTTTGCAATTGATCGGCCGCGGCCGCACGGAACGTGTCGGCTGCACCCAGCACAACTTTGTGTCCGTCGGCAACCAGGAGGCGCGCGATGCGCCCTACCGAGGTGGTCTTTCCTGTGCCGTTGACGCCGACAACCAACACAACTCCCGGCTTGCCGTCATCACCCGCAATATTGAGTGAACGTTCTAGCGTCGGATCGACCATCGCGATGAGTTCGTCACGCAAAATACGCCGTGCCGATTCAGGCGATTTGGTGCCATCTGCCGCCAAATGGAGCCGGAGTTTGTCGACGAGTTCTGTCGTCGGACCGACTCCCACATCTGCCGCCAGCAGGGTGTCCTCGATGGCTTCCCATTGGTCTTCATCAAGTGTTCCTGCCCCGAGGAGGCTTAAGAGTCCGCGACCGAGTGACGACTGGCTACGAGCAAGGCGTTCACGCAAGCGAGCTAAGCGGCCACGTGGCGCCTCGGGAACATCAGTCCCAACGGGGCGCTGATCTGTGGCGCTCGGCTCCTGAGCGGAGTCTTCATCACGTTGATCGGCCGGTTCGATCGGCGCGTCAATCGCCTGCTCTTCTTTGCCTTCGAGTTGGCGACCGCTCTGCTTGACGATGAGGACGACCGCGCCCACAACGCCACCGATGACGACGATCGAGCTGATTGCGATGGCAATGAGAATAGTGAGATCCACGAATTCACCTTATCGCTGTCGATGCAAGCGTTTTCGGGCGCTCAATTGTTGACAGCATGCTTGTGCAACACAACGACGCTCTCGGTCTTCGCGAGGACCTCGCTCTGGTGGCTAATCACAACAATGCTGCGCACGGGAGCACCTGCCTCATGAGTCAGCGCGAGCACGTCATCCATGAGTGCCTTAGCCGTGGGCTCATCGAGATGCTCGGTGGGTTCATCGAGGATCCATACGCGGTGTCCGCTGAGAAGCAGTCTCGCAACGCAAAGTCGTTGCCGTTCACCACCGGACAACTTTCCTCCGCCTTCGCCGACTTGGGTGTTTAGCCCATTCGGTAGTTCGCGCACGAAGTCGGCAAGACGAACCTTTTCGAGCGCTTTCCACAGAGCATCTTCGTCGGCATCAGGATCACCGATTCGAAGGTTCTCTTTGATGGTCGTGTCAAAAACGACTTCATCTTGGCCGACGTATCCGATGCGCATCCGCACATCACTGGCCAGCAACTCAGTTGCGTTGACGCCACCGAGAGCAATGTGACCCGCTTTGGGCTCGATCAAGCGCAAAAACGTCCAAGCGAGCGTGGATTTACCGGTGCCGCTGGGTGCTGAAACACCGAGCGTTTCACCGGGCCGCACAATGAACGAGCACGGCTCGATCAGCGGCGCCTCCCACCCGCAAACAAGTCCGTCAACAGCGAGAGTCCAATCATCTGGAAGCAGTTGCGGATCCACTGGATCGGCCACCGGAATGGGCGTATCTGCAAACGCGGCGAGGCGGCTCTCTGCCGCATCAACTTCAGGTCGGTAACGTTCAGCTTCGACCCAGCCATCCCATGCTTCGGCAAGCGCCATCGGTGCGAGCAAAAGCACACCGATCAGCACCGGATCCACATAGCGGGTGATACCCGCGATGGCGACCACACCAACACCAATCGCGACAAGTACGACGGCCGACCCGAGACCGGTGAACCAGCCCTCTTGCCGTTGACCTTGTCCGAGGCGGGCGGCCGCATCTCGGGACTTTTCCCGAGCGACAACGGTTGCATCGAGAGCCACGAGTTCGACTGCCGAAACCGCGGTAGCGGAGACTTCTGCCGCCAAATCCCCGCGCGCCGTTGACGCACTGCGGACTGTCTGCCGGATGAATGTCGGTAACGCGAACCGGATCACGACGCCGAGAGCCAAGGCTGTCGCTGCCAACATGAATCCGGCGCTCGGCGAAAGGATTCCAATAACGACAACCACGATGATTGAAGCGGCCGCTCCAGTCCACCAGTTCATGCGCACACGCAAGAGTCGATCCTGCGTCGACGTTACATCGTCGACAACACGACTAATGAGTTCACCGCGCCGCCAGGAGTCGAGTCCAGTCGGGGCGATGCGCTCCAAATCTTGATACGTGCGCACTCGTTGATCGACTGCGTCCGACAAGGCAACATCGTGGGTGAAGAGCCGTTCACCATATCGGAATGCGGAACGCGAGATACCGAAGAATCGCACGCTAACGATCGCGACCATGAGATACAAGACTGGCGGATGTTGAGCTGCCCTGACAATCAGCCAAGCAGCGGCCAGGAGCAGACCGATGGAACTTATTTGAGCGAGGATTCCGAGGGCTACTCCCCCGGTAAGTACGAGTCCGCGACGTTTCATGCGGGCACCTCGCTTTCGGTCAAGGAAATGACCCGATCAACCATCGCGAGCGTTTCAGCACGGTGAGACACGAGCACCAGAGTCGTTCCGAGTTGTGAGAACGCTTCAACGATCTGGTGTTCCCGTTCGGCATCGAGTCCTGCTGTTGGTTCGTCAAGCAGCACCAGCCACGCGCCACCAACGCGCACGCGAACAAGAGCACGCGCCAAGGCAATACGCCTGCGCTCCCCCGCCGAGACGTCGTGCGAACTCTCGTTCAGTACGCGATTGGTGTCGAAGTCATCCAAACCGACATCGGCCATAGCTGTGAGGGCGTCCGCTTCGGTTGCTTCGGGCGTGCCCAGCACGATGTTTTCGATGAGCGTCCCTGCGACGAGTCGCGGAACTTGCGGAACCCAGGCGATGCGCTTGCGCCAAGCGGCCGGGTCGAGTTGGAATAGGTCAGTATCTGCCACAGTTACTGCGCCTTCGTCGGGCTTCTCAAATCCGAGCAAGATGCTCATGGCAGTCGATTTGCCACTACCTGAAGGGCCGAAGACGGCGACCTTTTCACCTGCCTCGATTCGGGCAGATCCAAGTTCGAGTGCGGGTGTTGTGCGTTCGGGGTAGGTCACGCGAACGCTGTTGAACGAGATCGCAACCGGTTCGCTTGGCGCCCCGATGGTGCCGTCGTGGTGCGGGTGTTCGAGGACGTCGAGTAATTGCGCGGCAGCCGTTGCTCCTTCTTGGCTGTCGTGGAAAAGAATGCCGACGCGTCGCACAGGCAAGTACGCCTCTGGTGCGAGCAGTAAGACAAACATGGCTGGCGCAAGTTCCAATTCGCCGTCAACAACGCGGAGACCAATGCTCACTGCGACGAGTGCCACCGAGATGGTGGCGACTAGTTCGAGGACGAAGGTGGACAAGAATGCAATCCGAAGCGCCGCCATCGATTCGCGGCGATGCTTGTGGCCAATCACTTTGATGCCCACTTCTTGGCGGCGACCAAAGACCTTAAACACGATGAGCCCGTCGAGCACGTCTGCGAAGTGCCGCCCGAGGCGTTCCATCGCTGCCCACCTGCGCTCGACCTTGTCGCTCGTCATGAGGCCAACGAGGGCCATGAAAATACCAATGAGCGGCAGGGTAAGGACGATGATGAGCGCCGACAACGGGTCTGTGAGCCCCACAGCAACGATCACTGCGATTGGTACGACGAGCGCCAAGCCCAGTTGCGGCAGGAAACGTCCGATGTACCCATCAAAGGCATTCATCCCGGGTCCGAGCAGAGTGATGAGTTGCGAGGACGACGGGCGAGGACCCAACCTGCGTGGATCGACAAGATCGTCGACCACCTCATTGCGTAGATCTTCTTTGACGCGGGTAGACGCCCGCTCACTGATAACACCATGGACCCACGCGACCACAGCACGTACGAGATAGGCAGCCAAAATCGCCAAGGGCAATGCGGTGAGTGCCGAACTAGCAAACCGAATGGCGACAAGCTCAGCGACAAACCATGACGTTGCAATCACGAGTACGGCAGTCGCGGCGCCGAGGGCGACACTTGAGATCAAGTGCCGCCGCACGGCCCGCGACCGCCGTAGCAATCGTGGATCGAGAGGTTTCAAGTCGAGACAGTCCCTACGCCGGAATGTCGTCTGGAATGTTCTTGACTGAAATTCTCTTACTGAATACCCAGTACGTCCATGCCTGGTATCCGATAACGATTGGCGTGAACACCAATGCAACCCAAGTCATGATCTTGAGCGTGTAGGGCGTCGATGAGGCGTTATGCACCGTTAGGCTATATGCCTCATTGATCGTTGACGGCAGGACGTCGGGGAACAGTCCCGTGAACAGCATTGCCACGAAGGCCAGGATCGAGACAGCCGTACCGATGAACGCTTGGAGATCCTTGCCCTTGAGTGTTGCGCCGAGCGCTGCCATGAAGGCACCCGCCGAAAGGCCAATGCACACCCAGACGACGGTCTGACCTTGCATGAATCCAGTCCACGCCATGAACGCCGTAGCCAAGCCCGCTGCAACGAAACCTACGTTAAGTGCCATGGCGCGGGCGCGATCTCGGATTTCGCCACGAGTCTTGAGTGCCACGAATACTGAGCCATGAACGATGCAAACTGTGAGCGTGACGAGACCGCCAAGTAATGCGTAGGGGTTCAGCAAGTCGAAGAATCCACCGACGTATTCATGCGAGGCGTCGAGTTTTACACCTCGCACGATGTTGGCGAATGCCACTCCCCAGAGCAAGGCGGGAACGAACGAGCCGATGATGATGGCCCAATCCCAGCGTGCTTTCCATTCTGGCTCGGGTCGTTTCCCTCGGTATTCGAATGCAACGCCTCGAATAATGAGCGCGACCAGAATCAGCAGGAGCGGAAGGTAGAAGCCGCTGAAGAGCGTTGCGTACCACTCAGGGAATGCTGCGAACATCGCGCCGCCAGCGACAAGCAACCACACTTCGTTGCCGTCCCAGACCGGACCGATCGTGTTTATCAATACACGTCGTTCCTTGTCGTTCTTCGCCAAGATTCCAACGAGCATTCCGACTCCGAAATCGAAGCCTTCTAGCACCATGTATCCCGCGAAGAGGACACCAATCAAAATGAACCAAATTGTTGTGAGTTCCATGTCAGTACTCCTCAGTATGCGAAGGACAGTGGAGCGTCACTGTCTTCTTCGATCGCAGGTGGGTTCGCATCAGGCAGTCCCTTGCGAATGTACTTGATCAACAACCCAACTTCGACGACAGCGAGTGCCCCGTAGAGGAGTGTGAACGTAATGAGCGAGGTCCAGACCTGGGCGGCCGAAACACTCGGCGATACGCCTGCCGCTGTTGGCATGAGTCCGAATACGACCCACGGCTGACGTCCCATTTCGGTGAAGATCCAGCCGAATGAGTTAGCAAACAGAGGCATGAGTGGCAATGTTATCGCCGAGAATAGCAGGAACTTGCCGTGCTTGGTTTCGAGTGCCGGTACACGGTCGCGCGAAACGAGCCACCACATCCAAGCGCCAACCGCCATGGCCAAGAAGCCCAGACCCATCATGAGTCGGAACGACCAGTAGGTGACGGGAATGTTGGGTGCGAAGTTCTCGATGCCGGTTTCAGCAAAGGTCTTTGCGTACTCTTCTTGCAGCGAATTTATGCCGCGTACTTCACCGTCAAACGAGCCAGTTGCAAGTTGCGACAAGACGCATGGCACTTCCACGGAGAATACTGAGCGTGATCCATCGAGCGTGCCGACAGTGAATATTGAGAACGGTGCACAGGATTCGGCATCCTCATAGAGTGCCTCGGCAGCGGCCATCTTCATGGGCTGCACTTCGGTCATAATCTTGCCCTGGATATCACCGGAGATGATGGTGCCGAGTCCGGAGATCATGAGTGTCACAGCACCCAAACGAACTGCCGTCTTGAATGCGTCAGTGTCGCGGCCGGGGTTGCGCAGCAGGTGCCAGAATGCGATACCTGCAACGAAGGCTCCACCGACCATGAAGGCTGCGAAGAGTGTGTGCGGGACGGTCACGAGCGTCACTTTGTTGAGCAGGACCGCGCCGAAGTCAGTGAGTTCAGCACGACCGCGTTCTTCGTTCATGGTGAACCCGACGGGGTTCTGCATGAAGGAGTTTGCGGCCAGAATGAAGTAGGCCGAGAGCATCGTGCCTAGCGAGACCATCCAAATACACGCAAGGTGCACCGCTGGCTTGAGTCGCGTCCACCCGAAGATCCACAGTCCGAGGAAGGTGGATTCCATAAAGAACGCCAAGAGACCCTCGATGGCCAGTGGGGCACCGAAGATATCGCCCACGAATCGCGAGTAACTGCTCCAGTTCATGCCGAACTGGAACTCTTGAACAATGCCAGTGACAACGCCCATGGCGAAGTTGATGAGAAAAAGTTTCCCGAAAAACCGTGTCAACTTCAGCCACTTCTCATCTTGCGTTCGATGCCAGAACGTCTGCATGATTGCGACGAGCAATGCCATGGAGATCGTGATGGGGACGAAGAAGTAGTGATAGACCGTGGTGATTCCGAACTGCCAACGTGCAAGCTCTAACGCCTCCATGCGAGGCACCCACCTTTCAAAACGTCTTTACAATAGATACGCGCCGTATCGACGCGCCTTTGCCATGCTACGAAAGAGATTGGGTCACTTTCTATTGAGTAGTATCCCCCGACGCAGTGATGTGCGCCTCACGAAAAGTGTTCAATTTTCTTGACAGATTCACGAATAATGTCAGGAATCGTAGTAACTGTTCGTGATCGTCGATCTACATAAACGTGAACAAAATGCCCAACCCCCGCAGGCGACTCGAAATCACCTTGAAAAATTGCAATGTTGTACACGATGCTTGAGTTGCCGACCTTGCCTACCGCCAGGCCGACTTCAACATCCTGTGGGAACTTCAACTCGCGTTTGAACTCACACTTTGACTCGACCACAAGACCGATCGAATCAAGCAAACGAATGTCGGCGCCCGACTCCCTCATCAAGAAGCCATTTACCGCCGTATCAAAAAACGAGTAGTACTTCACGTTGTTGATGTGCCCGTAGTAGTCCTCGTCGTCCCACCTCGTTGAGATCACCTCGAAATGGGCGAAATCCGCCCGGGTCACATCACTCACGAAGCGGCCTCGTCTCGCAACCGCTGACTAATGACGGCAGAAACCCCATCGCCACGCATCGAGACACCATAAAGCGCATCGGCTACCTCCATCGTGCGCTTCTGGTGCGTGATCACGATGAGTTGGGAGTTGGCCCGCAGTTCTTCGTAGATTTCGAGTAGTCGACCGAGGTTGGTGTCGTCCAATGCGGCTTCCACTTCGTCAAGAATGTAGAAGGGGCTTGGCCGGGCTTTAAACAAAGCCACGAGGAACGCCACTGCCACGAGGGAGCGCTCACCACCGGATAGCAATGAGAGTCGCTTGACTTTCTTTCCTGGCGGTCGTGCTTCCACATCAATTCCCGTCGTCAACATGGAACTGGGATCGGTGAGGATCAATCGACCTTCACCACCGGGGAAGAGCCGAGAGAACACGTCCTCAAACTCGCGTTCCACATCGACCCACGCCTCGGTGAAAACTTGTTCCACTTTCTGGTCGACTTCCTCAACGATGTCGAGCAGATCTTCGCGAGTCTTCTTCAGATCATCGAGTTGTTCGGACAAGAACTGGTGCCGTTCTTCCAATGCCGAGAACTCTTCTAGCGCAAGGGGGTTCACTTTGCCGAGTAGCGCCAACTCGCGCTCGGCAACCTTCAATCGCTTTTCTTGATCGCTTCGGTTAAATGCCACCGGTTCCCTATCTTCACCATCAGCGGCAACAGGAATCACAAACTGGTCAGGACCGTACTCGGCAATGAGGGTTTCGGCTTCGATTCCGACTTCTTCAAGCGCTCGCTCGGTGAGTGATTCAAGCCTCGCTTGAAGTTGGGCGCGTGCGAGTTCGTCTTTGTGAACCGAATCTGTCAACTTCGCCAGTTCGGTTGCCGATTCACGAACAGAGATTCGAGTCTCTTTAAGTTTCGCTTCACGTTCGGTACGAGTCGCTTGCACTGCAGCCCGCGCCTCGGCCGCTTGGTCAAGTGAACGCGCCAAACGAACGAGCACCACGTCGATTGCCGACAACACCGACGAAGCGGCCTCAGCCTGGAGGCGCCGGCGTTCTGCAAGTTCTTTCGCTTGCTGGCGTGCTGTGCGTTCTGCTTGCGCTGTCTCGAGCAATTGCCGAACCTGTTGATCCAGTGCGCGGGCGCGTTCTTCGTCAGTACGCAAGGCCAGACGCGCTTCGGTTTCGGCACGTCGTGCCAACGAGGCTGCTTCAGCGAGTGACTCAACAAAAGTCGAATCGGGTTCTTCCACCGTTCCGCTCTCGGCCTCGGCAATACGCGCTTCGATCTCAGCTATGGAGGCAGCCGCTTGTTCGCGAGTCGTTTCTGCTTTCGCCTTCGCTTCGGCCACACGTTCGCCTTCGGCGTTTGCTGACCGGATGAGTTGACCAAGCGATCCCAAGCGCTCAGCTACCGCCGACATTTCGGCGTCAGATTCATGCAATTTAGCCAAAGCACTATCGACAACGGCCTTAGCTTCAGCAATTCGAGACGCCGATTTCTCGGCGGCGGCAGCCAAAAGCTGCAGTTTTCCAGTGAGTTCTTTTTCTTCTAAGTCAGCAGCCTCGACTGCAGCCGACATCTCAATGACGCTCTGCTGCGCGCCAGACCCACCGGAGGCCAAAT
>SSHC01000055.1 GCA_008017265.1 Aeromicrobium sp. | reverse complement strand
GTTCAGGCAAGTTGACGCGCAAGACCTTTCCATCGTCGGAAGGATTCACACCCAAATGGGACTCACGAATAGCCTTTTCAATGGCTCCCTTGGCACCCTGGTCATAGGGGCTGATGATGACGGTACGCGGTTCAGGAACTTGGAACCCTGCCAACTGTTGCAGCGGCGTGGGCGTCCCGTAATAGTCAGCCACGATTTGCGAGAACATCGCCGGATGGGCGCGTCCCGTGCGAATCGCCGCAAACTCGTCGCGAGCATGTTCAGTTGCCTTTGCCATCTTCTGATCAGCGTCAGCCAACGTCGATTCGATCATCATGTCTCCCTTAGTGGATTCTGCCCTTGCGGTTCAGCCCGCGTGGACCAGTGTTCCGATCTTCTCACCACGGAGGGCTTGCGCGATGGTGCCATCGCCGTCCATGCCGAAAACGATCATTGGTAGTTCATTCTCCATGCACAACGCGAATGCCGCCGCGTCAACAACTTGCAACTGCTGACGCAAAGCATCCGAGAACGTGACGGATTCAAGAAGTTTCGCGTCAGGGTTCGTCCGCGGGTCAGCGGTATACACCCCGTCTACCCCGTTTTTACTCATCAACACTGCGTCGGCTTTGATCTCCAGTGCGCGCTGAGCCGAAACCGTGTCGGTGGAAAAGTACGGCATGCCTGCTCCGGCGCCGAAGATCACGACGCGCCCCTTTTCGAGGTGGCGAACAGCCTTGCGCGGAATGTACGGCTCAGCAACTTGACCCATGGTGATTGCCGACTGGACCCGCGTATCAATTCCCTGCTTCTCGCAAAAATCCTGAAGCGCTAGGCAGTTCATGACGGTGCCCAGCATGCCGATGTAATCGGCGCGCGAACGCTCCATGCCGCGTTGGCTGAGTTCTGCGCCTCGGAAGAAGTTGCCGCCACCAACCACGATGGCCACCTGGACGCCCTCACGCACCGCTTGCGCGATTTGCGCGGAAATCTGATTGACCACGTCCGGGTCGATACCGATTGCTCCCCCGCCAAACGCTTCTCCCGAGAGCTTCAGCAAAACACGTCGCGCCGAGGAACCGGTTCCCGCATCAGGTGTCTGTACGGTCATTTCTACCTCCGGTTACTCGGCGCGATCAGTGTTTTAGTGCTCAGGCTCCAATTTCGATGTGCGCGAAACGGGTGACCGTAACGCCTGCCTCATCGAGCACAGCCTTAACTGTCTTCTTATTGTCAATGACGGAAGGCTGTTCAAGCAGCACGTTTTCCTTGAAGAAGCCGTTGACTCGTCCTTCGACGATCTTTGGCAGTGCTTGCTCCGGCTTGCCTTCTTCGCGAGCAGTTGCTTCTGCGATCTCACGCTCTTTAGCGACGATGTCCTCTGGAACTTCTTCACGAGTGAGGTAGCGAGGGCGCATCGCAGCGATCTGCATCGCCGCAGCGCGCGCTGCTTCTTCGTTGTCGCCTTCGTATTCAACGAGGACGCCAACTGCCGGCGGGAGGTCGCTTGCGCGACGGTGCAAGTAGGTGGCGACCTTGCCAGCCAGCGTTGCAACGCGACCGAGTTCGATCTTTTCGCCAATAACTGAAGCCAGCGAACTGATCGTCTGTTCAACGGTTTCACCAGTTTCAAGAACCAAGCTCTTGAATGCTTCAGCATCCGCAGGCTTCTCGGCGTCAGCAAGAGCCACGAGTTTTTCAGCAAGTTCAACGAACTGCTCGTTCTTGGCGACGAAGTCCGTCTCGGAGTTCAATTCAACAAGCGCCGAACCGGAGTGAGCAACCAAGCCCGCCGATGCTTCACGTTCTGCGCCACGCTTAGCGGCCTTGGCTGCACCCGAAATACGGAGCAACTCAACTGCTTTGTCGAAGTCGCCGTCAGCCTCGGTGAGGGCCTTTTTGGCGTCCATCATGCCCGCGCCAGTTGCATCGCGGAGCTTCTTTACATCTGCGGCTGTAATAGCCATGAATTCACCTCTGTTCTGAGGTTCCTCAGCAGGCTGAGGAACAAAATTGTGGTTTCGTATTGACGAATTGTCACTCAGCGGCTGGCGCGTCAGCGGCCGGAGCCTCGGCACCAGTGGTGAGGAGTTCGCGTTCCCAGTCAGCCAGCGGCTCTTCTGCGCCGAGTTCCTGACCAGGTACTTCGTCGCCAGTCTTGGCGCCGCCACGAGCAATCAGACCTTCAGCCACAGCGTCTGCGATAACGCGAGTCAACAGGCCCACGGAACGGATTGCGTCGTCGTTGCCCGGGATCGGGAAGTCGACATCGTCGGGGTCGCAGTTGGTGTCCAAGATCGCGATGATTGGGATACCAAGTTTGCGTGCTTCGTCAACCGCAAGGTGTTCTTTCTTGGTGTCGACGATCCAGACGGCGTTTGGCGCACGGCCCATATCGCGGATGCCGCCGAGGGTGCGGGACAGTTTCGTGTACTCGCGACGCATTTGAAGAAGTTCCTTCTTAGTGCGGTTGGAGCCAGCAACATCATCGAAGTCGATTTCTTCGAGTTCCTTCATGCGCTTGAGACGCTCGGACATTGTCGTGAAGTTGGTGAGCATGCCGCCGAGCCAACGCTGGTTGACGTAAGGCATACCGACACGCTTTGCCTGCTCTTCGATTGGTTCTTGAGCTTGGCGCTTGGTACCGACGAACAAGATCGTGCCACCACGGGCAACAGTGTTCTTGACGAATTCATAACTGGCATCGATGTAGGTGAGCGATTGCTGCAAGTCGATGACGTAGATGCCGTTGCGCTCGGTCAAGATGAATCGCTTCATCTTCGGGTTCCAACGACGGGTCTGGTGACCAAAGTGAACGCCACTCTCGAGGAGCTGACGCATAGTTACGACGGCCATAGCCGATCCTTCCGCGGCATGCGAACATGCCTTATCCAAGTTGTCGCAACACCGTTTGATGTTGCCCTGGCGCCTTTCGTGACAGGGTCCACCCGCATGTACACGGGACTCGGATTCTGGCTCATATTCAGCGAAGCATCATACGAGAGAAGGGCGCGCGAATTTCACCCAGACAACAGGTGATGGCTTTATCTTAGGGCACGAAGCCGTGTTTTTCGAAATCCACACGCCTTGCGTCGTTCGCATGCGTCCACATTGCCGTGGACGCTAGTGGAATCAGCCCGTCGATACGAGTCCACTTGGACGATGCGACTCCGACCAATTTTTGTATTCATGTGCCTCATCCTCGTTGGCATTCAACAGCCCTTTAGCACCGCTGACACAGCCTTCGGTGTCAAATCGGATGGCCCATGGTTGCGCCCAATTCGAAATGGGCACGTGATCGTCTCGTTCTCAATGACAGATCAGTATGGGCCCGGTCACCGCGGAATTGATCTCGCCGCAATGCCTGGGCAAGCCGTCCACGCCGTCGCCGCAGGAACGGTTGTCTGGGCCGGAAATGTCGCTGGACGGCCGACAATCTCAGTTGAGCACCGCGGCGTCAAGTCCACGTACGAACCCGTCAGAGCGTCCGTTCGGATTGGCGACTCGGTAGCTCAAGGCGAGATCCTCGGAACAGTGCAAGCAGGGCATGATTCCTGTGCGCAAACCTGCCTACACCTCGGGCGAATTGAATCGGGAACCTATCTCGATCCCGAAGCGTTATTCCTAAACGACGGCCACCGCAGAGGGGCCTTTCGCCTCATCTCGCCACTGGGCGCTCCCCCTGCTCCCCCGATTGCTGGAAACCTTGGCGAAGGAGTCCCTGTCGCTGGGCTTGTCTCTTCGGGATACGGCATGCGAATCCATCCGATTTCTAAGGTACGAAAGTTCCACAACGGCATCGACATCCAAGCGCCTTGTGGGCGTCGCGTTGTCTCTGTCGGAAGCGGCAGCGTACGTATTGCACAAATGCGTGGCGGATACGGTCAATATGTCGAGATCGGACATCCAAACGGCACCAAAACGGCATACGCCCACCTTTCCTCTATAAACGTCAGCGTCGGCGAGTCGGTACAGCGTGGTGATCGGATCGGCTCGGTGGGAAATACCGGCGCATCCACGGGTTGTCATCTTCATTTCATCGTGAAGAAGGGGCAACGAACGATCGACCCACGTCGCTATTTGCATTGATGATCGCAAGCCGTCAAGCGCGAGGGTGCGCCTGCGTGAACGCAGATCGAAGGCGTTCAGCACTGACATGGGTATAGATCTGTGTGGTGCCAAGTGACGAATGTCCAAGCAACTCTTGCACGAGGCGTAGATCGGCTCCCCCTTCAAGGAGATGCGTTGCAGCCGAATGCCGTAGTCCGTGTGGCCCGAGGCTCGGGATGTCCCCAACAGCCTCTAACCGCTCGTGCACGATCCTGCGAACGGCGCGCTGATCGATTCGCCCGCCTCGGGTGCCAAGAAACAATGCCGAACCGCTGGCAGGAGAGACAAACGTCGCTCGATGCACCTGAATCCACAATTCGAGTGCTTGAGCGGCCGGAACCCCAAAAGGCACCACCCGCTCTCTGCGTCCTTTACCAAAGACGCGAAGTACGCGTCTCGAGAGGTCCACGTCCTCGATATTGAGGCCTACGAGTTCACCGACTCGGATCCCTGTTGCGTACAGCACCTCAAACAGCGCCAGATCGCGGACTCCTTTGGCTCCATCGTTCACCAAACCTTCAGTGATTCGCTCGATAGTTGAATCGATGGCTTGCACGGAGAGCGTCTCAGGAAGGACTTTGTGGGGCTTGGGATTTGCTAGAAGCGCGCCAGCATCTTGATCGGCAAGTCCGCTGCGGACGAGCCATGATGTGAAGGACCGTACTGCCGTGGAGCGACGCGCGATCGTCGTTCTGCTCTTGCCGCGCGAGTGCATTCCAGCAAGCCAACTGCGCAACACAGCAATGCTGATGTGCGCTGGATCGTCGATGCTCATGCGGCACGAATGAATCGCCAGGTTCGTGACGTCTTGGAGATAAGCCCGAACCGTATGTTCGGAAAGATCACGTTCGACGCAAAGATGGTGCTCCCACCCTGAAACAGCGCTACGCCATGCGGGACTCAGCGACTCGGCTTCTTGAGAGGACACACTCCTAGAAAATCACTAGCCGCCTGCGAAAGGTGGGAGCACATCGATGGTGTCGACGTCCTTTGTCGAAATGAGGCGGTCGCCGATGCGCTCGGCGTCTGCGAGGAACGTACAGGTCATGAACAGGTTCCGAGCTTCGGGATACGCCTCAACCAGAGTGCGACGCAGAATGCTCGTGTCAACCTGTTCTGGCAAACCGAAATCGGCCGACGGGCGTCGATCTGCACCAACGACAGCTCTCGTTGATGCGAAGAACCGCAAGATCGCCACTTCAACTCCTCGTTCGGGTTTTCGTGGTTCCATTCTCCACAGGTGTCGGTTCACCTTCGAATGGATGCTGTTCAGACTGGGTGCAATTCGACTTCCATGGCCTTGACGTGGAGGTGGATCTTTTGACCCGGAGCTAGACCACGTTCAACAAATGTCGCGAGTGTGACGTCGATCAGCAACCCGCCTGCCGAGATACGGCAACGGCCATCGCGTTGATCGATCCCGTCAATCTCGACTGTGAACTTATTCTGAGCGCTTGTAACGGCCGATTCGTCCACTAATAAGACAGCGCTCGGGCTAAACACAGCAATAGCTTTTTCGCCCACCGCGAGGTCGCCGCGAGCGCGACCCGTCACTTTGTGCCCATCGTCGAGAAGAATGTATTCATCACTTCCCACCGTGCCGTGCAAGACGTTGAGTCCGCCCAGCCTGGCACCGAACGACGTGCGCGGCGCGAGCAGTACCCGCTCGGTTGGTCCTTCATCGCTCACGCGGCCGTTCTCGATCACAATCGCTCGAGTCGAAAGTGAGACTGCATCCAATAGATCGTGTGTTACCAGAATCGTCGGGCGCTCGCGGGCGACTTGAGCCAAAAGCGTCCGCATCGCGGGAACCGCTTGAGCGTCAAGCGCGGCCATCGGTTCATCGAGAAGTAGCAATCGTGGTTCCACCGCCAGTGCCCTAGCCAAAGCAACCCGCTGCGACTGCCCCCCTGATAAATCCGTTGAACTTCGTTCCGCCAAGTGCGCGATGTCAGCCCTCTCGAGCCAGAACATGGCACGCTTTCGTGCTTCAGCACGTCCTAGCCCGATGCTACGCGGCCCAAACTCGACGTTTGCTCGCACTGTCATATGCGGAAAAAGCAGTGGCCGTTGTACCAACATCGAGATTCCCCGCTTGTGAACCGGGATATTGATCGGTGTCATGCCCTCGCCCCGGGCGAACACGGTGGTTTCATCAATCGTGATCCTCCCTGCATCAGGCTTAAGCAATCCCGCGATGCCCAGCAGCACGGTTGACTTGCCAGAAGCGTTGGGACCGACGATGGCCAGCGACTCGTGCGACTCGAGATCGAATTGCGCGTCAACATTTCGCTTGTGGTGCGTGATCGAAATATGCAGACTCATTCGCGCACCCCTTGACTGCGGTGCACCGTGTACATCACGAAAGCCGCGAGGACGACGAGCAACATCGACAAAGCAATGGCTGCATTCGGATCAACTTCACGCTGTAAGTAGATTTCGAGTGGCAGTGTCCTCGTAATGCCTTGCAGACTTCCCGCAAAAGTTATCGTCGCGCCGAACTCGCCCAAAGCTCGTGCGAATGACAAAATCGCCCCGGCCGCGAGGCCCGGTAGGACGAGCGGAAGCGTTACACGGAAGAGAACGATCGTGGGACTCGCTCCCAACGTCGCAGCGATATTTTCAAACTGTTGCCCTGCAGAACGAAGTGCGCCTTCGAGAGTCAATACCAAGAACGGTAAAGAAACAAAAACTTGTGCCATCACGACGGCGATGGTTGAAAAGGCGATCGAGACGCCCAGTGCTTCAAGATGTTGCCCGATAAGTCCCCGACGCCCGAACGTCGCGAGTAGCGCCATACCACCGACGACAGGTGGCAAAACGAGCGGCAGCAAGAGCAGCGGCCGTAGTGCGTTAAGGAATCTAGATCCCGAACGGGAAAGGACTAAGGCAAGAGGCACGCCGAGAACCAGGCAAACGACCGTACTCGCGGTAGCGGTCTTGATACTCAAGAGAAGCGCCGCGCGTGATGACTCTGATGTGATCAAGCCGAGGAAATTTGCCCAGTCTGTCGCGAGCCCCATAGCCACGAGCGGGACGCCCAAGAATAGCGCCGCGCCCGCGGCCG
The DNA here is from genome assembly GCA_008017265.1 of Aeromicrobium sp. Classification (GTDB taxonomy): domain Bacteria; phylum Actinomycetota; class Actinomycetes; order Propionibacteriales; family Nocardioidaceae; genus Aeromicrobium. The sequence continues at coordinate 595 of SSHC01000055.1, read as the reverse complement.
GGATCCACGTCCAAGATGGTGGACGCGATGGGTGACTCACGGCTGGCCGAAACCTGCTGCCTTGAAGACCGATTGTGCTTTGGCCGACGTCATGAATGTGACGAATGCCGAAGCGAGGTCCTTATGCTTGCTGTTCGACAATGCAGCGATCGGGTATTCGTTGACCACGCTTGAAGCCTCGAGGAACACAATGCCGTGCACATCGTCACCGGCGCTGATGACATCGGTGACGTAAACGAGTCCAGCGTCGGCTTCTCCCGAACGAACCTTGCCAAGAACGTCAGTCACGTTCTGCTCTTCACTTACTGGCGACAAGGTGACTCCTGCGTTCTTCGCTACTTGCGCAGTTGCTGACCCACACGGAACTGGCTCTGCGCAGATCACGAGCTTGACGCCTGGCTTTGCCAAATCCGCGAATGTCTTGATTTTTGCGGGGTTGTCCGGCGGAGTCGCGATCTGGAGAATGTTCGTCGCGAAGAGGACTGACTTGCCTTCAACGAGTTTGGCGTCTTCAGCCTTTGTCATGTTCTTGACATCGGCGGAAGCAAAGATATCGGCAGGAGCACCATCTTGGATTTGCGCAACAAGGTTGGAC